>JANNUY010000623.1:0-2080 GCA_031414155.1 Acidobacteriota bacterium | reverse complement strand
GTCGGTTGTCGGTTGTCGGTTGTCGGTTGTCGGTTGTCGGTTGTCGGTTGTCGGTTGTCGGTTGTCGGTTGTCGGTTGTCGGTTGTCGTAATGATGAATCGTTTTCTCAAATCTCAAATCTCAAATTCCCCAAACGCTATGCGAATACTCATCACTTTCCTGTTCATCGTTTCACTCGTCGTTGTTGGCACTGCTCAACCCCTGAAGCCGCGCGGCGAAATGCTCGCCTCAACGCAATGGCTAGCGAAGCACCTTAACGATCCGCAGGTCGTCATCCTGCACGTCGCCATCGAGCGCAAGCATTACGACGAGGGACACATCCCCGGCGCGCGGTTCGTGGCGATGAAAGACGTAGTCGCAACGCGCAACGGCGTGCCGAATGAATTAGGCGTCGTGGCAGATTTGCAGAAAGTCTTCACGGCGCTGGGCCTCGGCGAAACAGCGCGCGTGGTGCTTTATGGCGAGAATTTCAACCTGTATGCGGCGCGGGTTTATTACACGCTCGATTACCTCGGCCACAGTCAGCGCGCAGCCTTGCTCGACGGCGGGTTGGAAAAATGGAAGGCCGATAAACAGCCTGTGAGTAAAGATGCCGTCACGCCGACCAGCGCCGCGTTCACGCCGCGCTTACGCGCGCAGGTCAAAGTCGAAGCGCCCGCCGTACGCGACGCTTCGTGGATTGCGACGAACAGCAACGCACCTAACGTGGCGTTGATTGACGCGCGTCCGGTCAAGCAATACGAAGGCGAAGACGCGGGCGGCCTCGCGCGCGGCGGACACATCCCCGGCGCTGCGAGTCTGTATTGGATGAATCATTTAGCGAGCAACGAAAACCCCGTGCTGAAGCCTGTTGCGGAGTTGCGCAAACTTTTCGAAGCCGCGGGCGTCAAGCCACAGCAAACCGTGATGAGTTATTGCCGCACGGGCGTACAGGCTTCGCACACCTATTTTGTGGCGAAGTATCTGGGTTACGACGTGACGATGTATGACGGCTCAATGAGTGAATGGGTCGCGCTCGAAGGAAGCGAAGTCGTCAAAGGCAAAGAGAAAAATTAAGGCTTTACCTAAATTTAATTCATCAGACTTTACCCCGGCTGGACAGCGCCATAAAAATTCGTACACTGCCTTTTGGCTCGACTCTTCACACGGAACGCTGGTCGAGCAAAACCCCGCAATCATTACGTTTCCCAAACCAGACTGAGTTGCCTGATCCGTTCGTTTACTTTGCGTTGACGAATGAGATGGCGGTCTAACTACCTACGAGGTTTAAGCAATGAAATCGCGCTCTTTGTCTTCCTGCACTTCTCCTATCGCTTCCTTCTTTCGCTCACAGGCTTCTCAACGCTCAAGGTTGACCGGGTTACTGGCCTGCTCGCTCGCTTCAGTAGCCATAGCATATTACGCCTTTTTTGCGACGCCCACAGTGCAAGGCATTTCAAGCACCATCGTGATTAGCCAATTTCAAGTCGCAGGTGCAACCGCGGCAGATGAGTTCGTCGAATTGCACAACGTCGGCAGCGCGCCATTCGATCTTAACGGTCATCGCCTCGTTTATCGCTCCGCCGCCGGAACCACAGATGTGGCGGTTATTGATTGGACGGTTTCCACGTCCATCCCCGCAGGCGGATTTTATTTAATTACCAACGCTGTCGCCGGAGGTTATGACGGATCAGTGCCAGGAAATATCACTTGGACAAGTGGCAGCACCGGACAATTTGCAGCGGCAGGCGGAGGTTTAGCAATTCGTAACGGGGCATTAAATTCAGGAACAATTATTGACTCGGTGGGTTTCGGAACAGCCACAAATGCCTTTGTAGAAGGAACCGTGACGCCTGCTCCTGCGGCCAACAACAGCAAGATTCGCATTCCTGCCGCTACCAGTTGTACGGATACAGACATCAATAACAACGACTTCACTAATCTAATTCCTTCATCGCCACGGAACCTATCTTCAACGATAGCAACTTGCGTAGCGGCTAATCCGCCGGTCGTTCCCACTTGCCCAACCAGTTTGACTACCACAGTCGGCACGGCAACTTCCGGCAATGTGAGCGCCACCGATAGCGACGGAACGGTAACC
>JANNUY010000622.1:0-4707 GCA_031414155.1 Acidobacteriota bacterium | reverse complement strand
TGCAGACACCGAATGCGCTGTCCACAGCGACCCATTTCTGAACACTACGTTGCCCAACCGCGTGTCGCCCGTTTCGACCTCGCGCCCCTCGCCCGTTTTCACATTAGGCGCGATTCGATAAGACAGCGTGGCCACATGCTTGCGCGCGAGTTGCGGCGGATTACGTAGTGGTTGAGTGATGCTCCAGACGGTCATCCCTTTACCTTCTTGGGCATTGCCGTCTTGCGTAGCGTTGACGAAATGTTGCACGTCCGTCGAACCGAAATTCGAGGCCGGTTGCAGCCCGAAAGCAGCCGTGCCGTTTTGATTACGAAAGTCCCAGTAATCCCAGCCATGCAACGCTGCGCCCGCATAAGCCTCACGCTTATAAAGAACCCGAATTTTGCTGTGATGAAATTTTCCCTGATCGCCGAACATATTGGCTGACAGATAAATGGCGGAATTATCCGTCGCCAAACCCAAGCCGTCCGGCCAGTTCGTAGTCTTTAATGCTCCGTCCATCGCGGCGTCGAGCGACCAAACCCACCACCCCTGGAGGGGGTCGCTCGACTGCGAAACAGCTAACAACAACGAGGAGCGAAACCGGTTGCCTTCACGCGCGCAAGCGGCTAACAGCCAGCATCCGCGCTGATGGTCAAACATAACTTTAGGACTATAAATCGTCGCGCCCTGACACACCGGCGCAAACCAGTCCTTCAATTCGCCGTAAAGCAACTGCCGTCCGGCGCGATCAAATACGGCGCAGGCCGAATTCACCGCAATCATCAAATGATTGCTGCCTACGGCAAGGCAGCCTTCCGGCGAAGTCCAGCCTGTGTCTTGAATACCGGCGAATGCATTCGGGATGTGAATGTTCGGGATGCCCGCCGGGTCTGTGCCCGTCTCCGAGTTAGACCCGGCGGTTGGCGTATCGGCCTGTTGGTAGCGC
Organism: Acidobacteriota bacterium; assembly: GCA_031414155.1. Taxonomy (GTDB): domain Bacteria; phylum Acidobacteriota; class Blastocatellia; order RBC074; family RBC074; genus JACPYM01. Next base: position 3,779 of record JANNUY010000622.1, on the reverse strand, counting down.
GACCGACGTGTTGCAGGGGCAACAAACTGTGCCGCCTCAGCTTTGAGACGACGAAAATCCTGTTCTGATTCCAACCGGCCTACGGGAGCAAGACGGCGTTCGCTCATCCTGCTTTCATACCGCACCGGCAACTGCTGCGCACTAAACGAAGCGGGTTTGGCCGAAATCACCGTACGCATTCCTTTGCATTCCGGCGTATTGATGATCTCTTGTTGCTTCAGGCTTTCCATAATCCGTCTCCATTCCTTTGCCCCGGCCTTCGTGTCACAACTTTGTTTTGGTCGCTCGCGGGTACTGCTGCGGGCTTTTGTTTTCAAGTTTCGGTTTCGATAACGACCCAATCGCTGCCTTTGATCGGGATGCTGATCGCTGCCAGCGACTGAGCCGTCATTCCCCCCAAAACTTACGGCGTCGGTTTTTCTCGCCGACGCAGGAATATGAATACATAAATTTTTGAGATCGCTCATCGTACAGCGAGATGATTTTGAAGAAATTATTATAGGAATCCGTGACTAATTCGCAGGCTGTAGGCATCAATTAGCCATCATTAGATAGGTGAACACTGTGACTATCGGCAAAAGTCTGGTCGGCTAGAGCTATCCCGTCTGAGTGGGAAAAGCCTATTTGATTTTCTTGGCAATCATTTCGCGGAAGCGCTTTACCGCTGCTTCATCTGAGAACGCGCGTTTAGGAAAGAAATTGAACGTATCACCATACATCAGCAAAAAACCATCGCCGCTTTCCAGCCAGCTTTCATAATACGTCCAGGGCAGATTCGATTCGACGCGCCCCATGCGGAAGTAAATGCTCTGCTCGTCGAAGGAAATCGTTTGCTCTGAGCGAAACAGCGGCTCGCGTTCCCAACGGGTGCGGAAGGCGCGCGCGCGTAGCGGATGTGACAGCAAAGCAACGGCAATGCCGGTGACGAAAAGGGCGATGCTGAGGGCGACGTTGCCCAGCACGATCCACGAAGCCGCGCCGAGCAAGATCAAAATAGCACCGACTTTTTTATCAGTAGACAATCCCGCGCGTTGCTGGCGATGAAATTCCATCGCGGCGTAATACTCATCGCGCTGTAAAAAGAAATTCAGATTGATGCTCTCGGTCATAATCAAAAAGTATTAGCCACGGGGGACACGGGGATTTTTTGGGTTGTCATTGAGGGGAGAAGCCATTGGTTTTACGCAACTCTTCGCAACCTCTTTGCCTCCGCCCCGTGTTCCCCGTGGCTGGATTTGTTTTGGTTTATTGCGCCGCCTCTCGATAACCCAGCCGCGTGCGTGCGCTCAAATCGTTTTGTTCCAGTTCGATGCGAATCGTACGCCAGCGCCCCTGCGTTCGCGTATTCGGCGGCTCATACGTCAGCGTGTATTGGCTATGCAGTTCGTCAATCAATTCGGTGAAGATGCGCTTCAACTTATAGCGCGTCGTCAGCATAAAAAATCCGCCATCGGTGGTGATGTAACGCCCGCCAGATTCTTCAGAAAGTTGTTTCAGCACTTGCGCCGCCGCTTGCCGCTCTGCCGAACGTTTGGCCGAGGCTTGTGTATTGATGAGGTCAATCGCGTAAAGGGCTACGCCCGCGAGAAAGGTTTGCTTTTCGGTTTCGCGCTGCGTGACTTGGCTGGCGCTGTCGCCTCCGTCAGAAATCAGAATCAACACGCGCCGCCGTTCGGGACGCTTTTGCAATTCGGTGGTCGCGTCGAGAACCGCATCGTAAAGCGGCGTATTGCCGCGCCCTTTCAGTTTTTTCAGCAGCGGTTTCAGGTCTTTGGTCGTCGCCGAAAAATCGCGCAGTTGCTGAGTGCCGCTTTCGCCAAAAGTGAAAACCGCCAGCACATCTTGCGGACGCAAACGATTAGCGAGATCAACGACGGCGTTGCGATATTTTTGCAGATCAGCCTCAATCGTACTGCCTGACGCATCCAGCACAACGGCTACGGCGAGCGGCGCGTCTTCGCCTTGAAATTGCATGACTTCCTGCTCGCGTCCGTCTTCAGTCAGCTTGAAAGCATGCTTGTCGAGATTGGCGACAGGTTTGCCTTTGGGGTTCGTGACCGAAACATTGATGACGACCTGCGCCGTACTCATCTTGATCGTTTCGGTGGGAACATCCGACACGGGTACGTCTGATGCGTTGAACAGCGTAGCGAACTGATCGCGCAACGCATCGCTCAACCGGTTACGATTCGTTTTGAAAGCACGGCCAAATTCGCTGAAGTAATTCGCATCGGTCGCGCGTCCGGTGGGTGCGTGACAGATGGCGCAGTTCGTACGCAACTCAGCCTTAGAGCGCGGGTCGTTGGCGTACTGGTTCATAAACGACGGATGGCTCGCAATCGTCCCACTCGCCAGCGCGACGAAACAAACAGCGGCAAAACAGGTAATGGTCAATTTGCAGACAGCTTTTAATGACATCTTTAGCTTTTCAGGAAACGTGAATTGTTGCTTAAAAGGGTGAATGCATTTTGCCACACAGGATGAAGTCGGTGAAATCAGCAGCGCCTCATTGACCTTGCGCGGGCAAAATAATGCCACGACATTCGCCGAAACCGATGCGCCTGAAGCCCGTGCGTTCGCACCAGCCGCGCAAAATGATTTCGTCGCCGTCTTCCAGAAAGCGGCGCTCTTCACCCGTAGGTAGTTTGATCGCTTGCTGGCCGCCTTGCGTAATTTCGAGCAAGCAGCCCAACGCATCCGGCGTGGCGCCCGACACCGTACCGCTGCCGAGCAAATCGCCTGAACGCAAGTTGCAGCCGTTGCTCGCGTGATGCGTCAGCATTTGCGCGAACGTCCAATAAAGCTGCTTGGCATTGCTCAGACTCAACCGATGCGGCGGCAGGTTTTGCGCGCGCATTTGCGAAGTGAGGATTGACGCTTCAACCGTGAGGTCGAATCCGCCGAACGCGCGATCATCGGGCGCTTCGAGATAAGGCAGCGGTTGCGGGTCGTTCAAGTCACGCGCAAACGCGGCAGCGCGAAAAGGCGCGAGGGCTTCGAGCGTGACGATCCAAGGTGAGATTGTCGTAGCAAAACTTTTAGCGAGAAACGGCCCCAGCGGTTGGTATTCCCACCGTTGAATGTCGCGCGCCGACCAATCATTCAACAGGCAAAAGCCAAAGATATTTTTCTCTGCGTCTTCGATTTTGATGCGTTCGCCCCACGGGTTGGGATCGCCAATGAAACAGCCGAGTTCGAGTTCGTAATCCAGCACTTTCGTCGGGCCAAAAATCGGCGCGTCAGTTCCTTCAGCCAAAGTCTGCCCGTTCGGACGCCAGAGATTTGTGCCGCTGATGACAATGGACGAAGCGCGTCCGTGATAGCCGATGGGCATCCATTTGTAATTGGGCAATAGCGGTTGATCGGGGCGGAAGAGTTTGCCCACGTTGGTGGCGTGATGCAGCGAGGCGTAAAAGTCTGTGTAATTTTCAATCGGATGCGGCGTGAGCATGGTTACGTCTTCCATCGGCACGAGGCAGCCCTCGGCGACTTCACGCACGCGCCCGGTGAAATCAGCCCGCAACAATTCGCTCAAACGGCGACGCAATTCGGTGCGCTCCTCGGCATCGAGCAGCAAGATCATTTCTAACGATTCCCAACTCAGCGCGTCGGCAATCGGATCGTCGCCGCGTTCTGACCAAAACAAATCAGAGAGTTCAGACAGATTCAGAATTTGATCGCCGATGGCGACGCCAATGGCGGGCATCTCATCTTCGTCAGCCGAGAAAAGTCCGAGCGGCAGGTTTTGAATCGGGAAGTCGGTGTCGGGTTCGTTCGCC
>JANNUY010000621.1:0-3361 GCA_031414155.1 Acidobacteriota bacterium | reverse complement strand
CGCCGAAATGTCTTTCATGTGTACGTCATACAAACGCTCGCGGCATTTGATGATGGATTCTGCCGGATCAACTTTGGCGCGAGCGGTGTGGCCTACGTCAATGCACAGGCCGATGCGCTTGTCGTATTTCGCGGCGATTTTCATGATGTCGTAAGGCGAAGGAAACAGTTTGTCTTCGGGACCGTGGTTGTGAATGGCGAGCTTGAGGTCGAATTCTTTGACCAGCTTATCTAGTTTGCGTACCCATTCTTCTAAGTCGGTTACCTCTCTGGTAGGCGAGCAAACCATCGTCGGTACGCCAATGTCGCGGGTGTATTCAAACGCACGGCGCATATCGGCTTCGTCGTTTTTCATGCCGACGTTGCCTACGCTGAGCGGTGTGATGCCAGCATCGCGGAACATTTGCGCGCGCTGCTTGCGCTCTTCGGGCGTATGCGTCAGGTCAATATGATTCTTGACGTTCTTGATCGAAACGTATTCCAAGCCGACGCGCTTGACGCCCGCGATGCACTGTTCGATAGGCAGTTCGCGGAAGGTGTAAGTGGCTACGCCGACTTTCAAGCCGCGCCACGGATTGGGATCGGCAGTCTGCGCGAGCAGGGTTTCAAGCGAAGCGAACGGCAACGCAGCGGCTGCCAGTACGGATGTTTTAAGTAAGTCACGACGAGAGAGTTGGTTCATTGGTTGTTTGCTCCTTGCAGGTTCAAAGGGGATTACGGTCGTTTAAGTTTAACTAAACTGGATTGCGCAGATTTTTTTACATCTTCATTTTCGTCTGCGAGTAACGTCTTAAGTATCGAAATAGAGTCGTCTAAAGGTCGTTGCCCTAGCCCTTGAGCTACTTTGAGGCGAACGAACCAATAGCTGTCGTTATACATTTTTGTTAATGGCTTGGCTGCTTGTAGGTTAGTGCTAGTTGAAAAAGCGTCAGCGATTCCACTGCGAACCTGATCGTTTGAGCTGCTCATCGCTTTGCTAAATATCTCAATAGTTGCGTCGTCATCATATTTTGAAAGTAATGAAATTAGTTGGCGGCAAATACTTTCTTCACTTGAGTTGGGAGCGGCGTTTACATACTTGGCTAACGCGCTCGACAAGCGTTCAAACGTTTGTTGATTTTTAATGTAGGAAAGTTGCGAGAGTGCGCGTGCTGATTCCGAACTCTTTGCATCAAGAATTAGATTACCTAACGAATCAATTAGAGAACTAAGTTTGACTTGCTCAACAGGGACTATTTCAATTCTAAGGTTTGCAGACGCCTCAAATGTATTTGAAGTTTTCGTCTGATAATTTTTTACATGCAAAGCCTTGCTAACGTTTATGTCATAAATACCAGTTGATTCGAAGGTTGCCCAATGCGGTAAGAGTAGCTTGGTAACATGGTTTCCATTGGCAGGAATTGGCGAGCATCCTGAAAGTCCTCCCATGCTTAAACCAATTTCTGGCTGCGGAACAGATGTGCCGTCCTCTTTGGTAACTTTGACGGTAAAGCTCTCAGGCCTCCCGAGTCTGTTTCTGTAATCGCCTCCTTCAGAGACGCATAGCTTATGTGGAGAATGGTTGGCAATTTCGAGATAAATATACGCTGGCTCATTCAGCATAATAGTTTCCCGGTCAGTCTTTAGCCGTATTTCCATCGGAAAACCTTCTTGAGTCAGAAAGTTTTGTGCATGAGCTGCTGGGTTGATTAGAAGCAATATAAACAGCGTCACAGAGGCAATGATTATCTTGAATCCATCTAATTGAGTTGTCGGAGTGTTCATTTGTGTTCCTTTATCAGTTTTCGATCAAGTGGCGATGTGCCTGAAATGACTCGCCCAAATCCTGAACGATTTGATTGTGAACACTTTGCATCTGCGCATACAACTTCACGCGCTCCGCATCCGGCTTTGCACGCGTAGCCTCATCCAGCGCCACGTATTGTGCACAAAGTTCTTCAATCCCAACTGCCGCGCCTTGCGATTTGCGATAAGCCCACAAGGCTTGCAGCGCCGCACCCATCGCTGCGCCTTCTTCGCTTTGGGTGCAAACGACTTCAGCGTTGAAGACATCAGCGAGAATCTGTCGCCACTCGGCGCTTTTCGCTCCGCCGCCTGTCGCGCGAATCTCACGCGGCGCGATGCCTAATTCGCGCATGCGATTCAAACCGTAATTCAAACCCAACGTAGTTCCTTCCATCGCCGCGCGCGCAAAGTGTCCGATAGAAAACGTTTGTTCGCGCAAGCCGAAATATACGCCCGTGCCGTCAGCGACATTGGGCGTACGCTCGCCCTCGAAGAAGGGAATCAGCATCAGTCCGTCATTGCCTGCCGGAGTTGATGCGACGGCTTCAGACAGTTGCGCGTGCGAGAGCTTGAAGCGTTCGCGCACCATTTCGGTGGCAACCGTAACGTTCATCGTGCAAACCAACGGCAGCCATTGGCCAGTCGAATCGCAAAACGCTGCGATCTCGCCTTGCGGATCAATCACCGGATGCGAAGCACAAGCATAGATCGTGCCCGACGTACCGAGACTGACAGTGACGCAACCCGCAGCGACGTTGCCCGTGCCGATGGCTCCCATCATATTGTCGCCGCCACCGCTGCTGACGATGACGGATTCAGACAAGCCGAATTCAGTTGCGAGCTCAGCGCGCAATGTTCCCGCAATGTCGTCTGAATTAACCAACGCAGGCAGCATCGCTTTCACGCGCGGATCAATCGCGTTGATCGCTGCGTCAGACCACGTGCGCGAACGTACATCAAGCAATGCCGTACCCGATGCGTCGCCGCATTCCATTGTCTTCTGGCCGGTCAGCCAAAAATTCAAATAGTCATGCGGCAACAGCACGCTGGCGAGCCGCGCGTAATTTTCCGGTTCGTGATTTTTGAGCCAGAGGATTTTTGACGCCGTGAAGCCAGCCGGAATGCCGTTGCCTACGGCGGCGATGGTGGCGTCGAGTCCGCCGAGTTTTCCGATGATCGCTTCGCATTCCGCGCTCGTCGCGGTGTCGCACCACAGCTTCGCTGGACGAATCACCTGGTCGTTGGCGTCAAGCGGCACGAAGCCGTGCTGTTGTCCCGATACGCCAATGCCTTTGACTTGCGTGCGATCAATCGCAGCTTTGTCCAACACGGCCTTGATCGTAGCGCGCGTCGCATCAATCCATTCGTGCGGATGCTGTTCTTTATGTCCGGCTGGTAAGCCTTCGATGAGTTCGTAAGATTGGCTTGCCGACGCGACGACTGCGCCCGATTGCGCGTCGAGCAAAATCGCCTTGGTGCTTTGCGTACCGCTGTCTATGCCGATGAAGTATTCGCTCATCTCTTGCGCCTTTATGGAGTGCGGTCGGCTCGCCGCCGCTTTTCGTTCGTTGCCAAGC
>JANNUY010000620.1:0-7301 GCA_031414155.1 Acidobacteriota bacterium | reverse complement strand
CTTTGCCAAATTGATGGCGCTCTTTGCTGTAACTGATCGCGTTGTTCAGCGCGAGTTTTGACGAACCCATATTGCGTGTGCCGAGTTTGAGCCGTCCGAGGTTCAGCACGTTGAAAGCAACGACATGGCCTTTGCCGATTTCGCCCAGGACGTTTTCGACAGGTACGCGGCAATCTTCGAGCATCAATGCTGTCGTCGAACTGCCGTCGAGTCCAAGTTTCTTTTCTTCGTGTCCGCTGACGACGCCGTGTTCGCGTTCGACAATGAACGCAGTGAATTTATCGCCGTCTACTTTGGCAAAGATGATGAAGATGTCGGCAAAGCCACCGTTGGTAATCCACATCTTTTGGCCGTTGAGAACGTAATGCTTGCCGTCCGCGCTCAACACCGCTTTGGTTTTCGCCGCCATCGCATCGGAACCCGACGAAGGTTCGGTCAGACAATACGCGGCAATCCATTCGCCTGAAGCCAGCTTGGGCAAGTATTTCGCGCGCTGTTCCGGCGTACCGAAAAACACAATCGGCAACGTGCCGATGGTTGTATGCGCGCCGAGTGACGCGCCAAACGAAGGCATCAAGGCAATGGTTTCGCCGATCAGCGCCGAGCTGATTTTGTCTAGACTCAAGCCGCCGTAATCTTCCGGGATGTCTACGCGCAACAGGTCGAGTTCGCCCGCCTTAAGCAGCAGTTCGCGCGTGACGCGCCAGTCTTTGTTATAGATTTGCTCTTCGCGCGGCAAGACTTCTTTGCGCATGAACTCTTCGGCGACACTGGCAAACATTCGTTGCTCTTCGCTGATGTCTTCGCGCGTGAATACATCAGCGGGCGAACTGTCAGCGAAAAGAAATTGTCCGCCAGACAATGGTTTTTTGGTGATAGTCATTGAAATGGTATTCCTCTCAGAATCCGTAGGGCAGGTTTGAAACCAGCCCTACAGCTTTGCTAACGAATCGGTTCTCCCCAAGTCGTTCCATCGCGCAGCGGCGCTTTGAGAATCTTGCCGCCCGCATTGCGCGCCAGCAATTGATCGCGCACGACGACGTATTGCGGCACTTTGAAATCGCCGATGCGTTCGCGCGCAAAAGCGACGAGTTCTTTGGCGTTGATTGATTGACCGGGTTTGGGTACGACGACCGCACCGACTTTTTCGCCCATCATCTTGTCGGGCACACCGACGACGGCCACTTCAAAGACAGCGGGATGGGCGGCAAGCGCGTTTTCGACTTCGACGTAATACACGTTTTCGCCGCCGCGATTAATCATGTCTTTCTTGCGATCAACGATTTGCACGAAGCCTTCGTTACTAATCGTAGCCATATCGCCCGTGTGCAACCAGCTGTCAATGAATGTTTCAGCGGTCGCCTGCGGTTTGTTCCAATAGCCCGCGACCACGTTTGCGCCGCGAATCAGCAACTCGCCGACGCCGGTTTCAGCGTCTGGTTCAAACAGTTTCACTTCAGAAATCGGAATCGGAAAGCCCACTGATTCAGGTTTGAGCCGCGCGTAATCGTGCGGTAAAAACGTAGACACGGAAGCAGTTTCAGACAATCCGTAACCATTGCCTACGCGGGCGTTCGGAAAGGCTTCGAGCATTTGTGCAATTAAATCAGGAGCCATTGGCGCTCCGCCGTATGACAGCCAGCGAATCGCGCGCATATCGAACGTTTTGAAATTAGGCTGATTCAACGCCAGCCAATAAATGGCGGGTACAGAAGTGAGTTGATTGATGCGTTCGCTGACGATGCCTGAGAGAAAGGCTTGCACTTCAAAGTTCGGCAGGATGACGACTGTGCCGCCCGCGCATAACGTAGGCAAAAACTGCGCATTGCAAGCCGTGACGTGAAAGAGCGGAATGCTGATGAGGGTGCGAATTTCTTCGTCTCGCGGCAGCGGCACGATGCGAAAGCGCGATTCGACAATCGAGAGAAAGTTTTCGTGCGTCGTCTTTGCGCCTTTGGGGAAGCCTGTCGTGCCGCTCGTATAAAAAATTGCCGCGAGGTCTTGGCGCTCTAAATGTTCAACGGCGTAAGGTGGTCCATCAGGCATAGGGGCAGGCAATTCGCCGTTCGGCAAAAAGGTAAAGCGCGAACCGGAATCTTCGATTACATAAGCCGCTTCGGCTTCGCTAAAGCGCGTGTTGACGGGCACGGCGACGGCTCCGGCGAGTTGAATGCCGAGAAAGGCCAGACACCAATCCACGCCGTTGTTGAGTTGAATCGCAACGCGGTCGCGGGGTTGAATGCCTTGCGCGCGCAAGCCGCCTGCGATGCGCGTGGACTGCTCCCACATTTGCTGATAACTCAATCGCGCGCCGCCGATTTCGACCAGAGCCTCGGCATGCGGCGTGCGTTCAACACGTTGGCGCAGCATCTCAACGATGGAGTTTGGCAGTAAGTCATAACGCAAGACGCCGTGAGCGTCGCGCGTAATGCCGGTGGAATCGAATGGTTTCAGCATGCAGTTTTGCGATGAATTGGGTTGCGTTGCGCTTGCCTACTTACCGAGCGGTAAGGCAAAGTGAGTATAGATATTCAAGGCGCTAAAGTACACTTGCGCTCAATCGCACGTTCATCAATCGAGGAAAAAAATATGTCCGTCAAACTTCGCATCAGCATTAGTGCAGTGTTGTGTTGCTTCGTATTGGCTCTCGCTTTTCACGCCACGGCACAGGAAGCCAAACCACCTGTAACAGAAAACCAAGCCGCTGCGTTTCCCGAATCGCACTTTCATCACTTGCATTTGAACGCCACTGACCCGAAAGCGGCGATGGATTTTTACACGACCAAGTTCGACGCTGAGAAAGCTAAATTCGCTGGCCTGCTCGATGGCGTATGGGCGCAAAAGTCGTGGATATTTTTTCAGAAGGTCAACACGCCGCCTATTTCTGACATCACTTCGTCGGTCTGGCATTTCGGCTGGGGCGCTGAAAACATGAAAGAGACATATGCCAAGCAAGTCGCGTCGGGCACGAAATTCAATACGCCGTTGACCGACATCAGCGACATCGGCGGCAACGCGGGCGCGAAAGATTTGTTTCATTACGCCTATGTCGAAGGCCCCGACAAATCGCTGATTGAACTCAACACCGCCGGTCATCATCGCTTCGGCCACATACACATTTTCAGTGCCGACCCGGTGGCGGCAGCCGAGTTTTATCAAAAGTATTTCGGCGCGAAACGCCCCGGCACACGCCCGCTTTCGCGCGAACCGCGCATGTATCGTGACGTGCAAATCGGCCCTAGCGCTTCGCTGATGATTGATAACGTGAACCTCATCATCTATCCGATTGAATATCCGAAGAAGGTTTACGCAGACCAATGGAAAGGCCGCACCGAGTTTGAGTCAACCAAAGGTCACGTCGTAGATCATCTCGGATTCAGCTTTGCCAATCTGGAAGAGGCCCTCGCGCTGTTGCGCAAAGCCGGAGTGAAAGTGACTGATGAGATTCGCGCCATCGGCAAGATCAAGTTCGCCTTTATCGAAGGCCCCGATAAGATGCGCATCGAAGTCATCGAAGGGCATCCCGTTAAAGAATAATCACTCATCATCAAGAGAGGCTGTCATCAAATGTATTTTGAACACACCGACAAAGTTAAATTCCTGCAAAATAAACTCACCGCGTTCATGGATGAACACATTTATCCGAACGAAGCGACGTTTGAGCAACAGCTTGCGGCGAATACAGAAGCTGGTAGGCGCTGGTCGCCCGTGCAAATTATCGAAGACCTCAAACCCAAAGCGCGTGAAGCTGGGTTGTGGAATTTGTTTTTGCCGCTTGAATCTGACCCTGAGCAGAAATACGGCTCAGGGCTGACTAATCTTGAATACGCGCCGCTCTGCGAAATCATGGGGCGTGTGACGTTTGCTTCTGAGGTGTTCAACTGCTCTGCGCCCGACACTGGCAATATGGAAACGCTGGTGCGCTATGCCAGCGAACCGACCAAGCAAAAATATCTGGTGCCTTTGCTCGAAGGCGAAATTCGTTCCTGCTTCGCCATGACCGAGCCTGACGTTGCCTCTTCTGACGCGACCAACATTCAATCGAGCATTGTGCGCGACGGCGATGAATATGTGATCAACGGACGCAAGTGGTGGACATCGGGCGCGGGGGATCCGCGTTGCAAGATCGCGATTTTTATGGGCAAGACCGATCCGTCAGCGCATCGTCACAAACAACAAAGCATGATCGTCGTGCCGATGGATGCGCCGGGCGTGACGGTCAACCGTATGTTGTCGGTGTTTGGTTACGACCATGCGCCGCACGGTCATGCTGAAGTTACTTTTGAAAACGTGCGCGTACCCGCCGCGAACATTTTGCTCGGCGAAGGGCGCGGCTTCGAAATCGCGCAAGGTCGCCTGGGGCCGGGCCGCATTCATCATTGCATGAGGTTAATCGGCGTCGCCGAACGCGCGCTCGAAACCATGTGCAAGCGCGTCAAACACCGCGTCGCTTTCGGCAAAACGCTGGCTGAACAAGGCACGATTCGCGCCGACATCGCTACGTCACGAATGGAGATCGAACAAGTTCGCCTGATGACGTTGAAAGCGGCTTATATGATGGACACCGTCGGCAACAAAGTCGCAGCAGCAGAGATCGCAATGATTAAAGTGTTGGCTCCGAACGTCGCGCTCAAAGTGATTGACCGCGCGTTGCAAGCCCACGGCGGCGGCGGCGTCAGCGGCGATTTCAATCTGGCCGGGGCGTGGGCCAATTCGCGGACGCTGCGCTTGGCTGATGGGCCGGATGAAGTGCATCGGGAAGCGATTGCTAAACTTGAATTGCGGAAATACGAATAAAAATTTTGCCATAGAGTCACTTAGGCACGGAAGAAACCGACGCAAGTGGTTGGCTTCTTTGTGACTTTGTGAGTCTGTGGCAATTATTGATTGCTTATGAATCTCAAAGACAAAGTCATCGTCGTCACTGGCGGAGCCAACGGCATCGGCGCAGCCCTCTGCTGTCGCTTCGCGCAAGAGCAACCGCGCGGATTGGTCATAGCCGACCGCGAGATTGAAAACGCGCAAGCTGTTGCAAGCGAACTCAATGCGCTCGCCGTGCAAACCAATGTCGCTAACGAAGCTGACATCGTCGCGCTTGTTAAAGCTGCTAATGAAGCCTACGGCCCGATTGATTTGTTCGTCTCGAATGCCGGCATTGGCGGCGCTCCCGGCGGCATCGAAGCGCCCAACGAAGCGTGGCAACAGATTTGGGAAATCAACACGATGGCGCATGTTTACGCGGCGCGCGCAGTGATTCCGCAAATGCTGGAACGCGGTTCGGGCTATTTGGTGAACACGGCTTCGGCGGCGGGTTTGCTTTCGCAAATCGGAGCGGCTGGTTACGCCGTGACCAAACACGCGGCGGTGGCTTTTGCCGAATGGCTTTCAATTACTTATGGCGAACGCGGCATCAAGGTTTCGTGCCTGTGTCCGCAAGGCGTGCGTACTCGGATGCTTGAGTCTTCAGAATCCGGCGGCATTGCTGACTTCTTACGTGACTCGGCCTTAACCACTGAGTATGTTGCCGAATGTGTGGTGCAAGGCATCGCTGCTGAAAATTTTTTGATTCTGCCGCATCCCGAAGTCGGTGATTACCTGCAACGCAAGGCGACAGATTACGACCGCTGGTTGCGCGGGATGCGCAAGCTGCAAGCGCAGGTGAACGCCTGAAACAGTTTTTATGCCTACGATTCAACAAGGCCACGTCGTAGCCCTTTTCGCTTTCGATGTCGGATATGAAGTAGACCTCGAAAAGATACGCGAGTCGCTGACGACGACGTCGGTTCAGCCGCTCTCGCGCAAAAAACAAACGCCGACTTATTTGCAATACAGAAAGCCTCCGCAATGGCTACATCTGGGCGCGACGGCTGAATTACTGACGCGACCAGGCAGCATTCAAGCGACGATTTTCGATTTCGGCTGCGTAAGCATTGCCTATCGCTGGCCGGTTGCCTTGCCTGACGAACCGCTTGAGCTTGCGCGCTTGCCCGAAATCAGCCACGACCTTTATCAACGCAATCTCGAAGCTCATGCCCGCGAATTGATCGAAAGCCTGCGCCAGCAAATGCGTCCGGCGATTACGAAACCCGCGCTTTCGATGATGGTCGAAGATTACTATTTGTTCGTGATCGAAAAACTTGAGACGGCGAGTTCGGCTGAAACGCTGTTGGCGCAACACGGCGGAACGCTCGCGCAAACTTTACGCTTTGAACGCAGGGCGCTCAGTTCCGACTCGCAAACCGAAGCCCTGTGTCAGCGGATTTCTTATTACCAGGACGACCTTGTTTTGTTGGATTGGAACGCAGCGATCATTTACGACGCTGATTACGAAGACACGCTCAACGTACTTGAACTGCTCAACGTCGAATTGCTGGAAGCGCGTTATGTGGACGCCCAACTCGACCAACGGTTGGAAGAATTCGCCAGCCTGATTCGTAAACCAAAGGAAAAGGCGATTCCGTTTCGTAATCCTTATGGCAAGGCGATTCAGGATTTGGCAGAATTACGCATCGAATCGGCACTGTTGTCAGAGCGCGTTGAGAACGCTCTGAAACTCATCGGTAATCAATATCTGGCCCGTTTGCATGATCTGGCCGCCCAACGTTTCAAGTTGCAGGAATGGGAAGGCCAGATCAAACAAAAACTCGACGTCGCCTCAGAGTTTTATCAACTTATCAACGACCGCGTACACACCGCGCAAAGCCATACGTTGGAATGGATCGTCATCATTCTGATTTTAGTAGAAGTGCTGTTGGGATTACTGCGGCATTGATCAAACCTTGCGTTTCTCTTTGATGATCGTACGTTTGACGATCTCGCCGTTCTCGAACCAGTGCCACGTACGCGCGCGATGCTTGCCATCGGGGCTGAGTTGAATCATCTCGTAAAGCTCATCTTGCGGATTCGCTTTGTAATGCCACGTTAGCACGATGGTTCGTTCGTCCACTTCCCAAGCGTGGCCGAGCATGCGCGGCGTATCGAACCACACCTGTTTGTCGTGATAGGTCGCAGGGAAATCAAAGATCTCAGTCCGTCCGTCCGCCCATGTGTAATGATTGGTTTGCAAGTAAGGGTACTCGCCTTCGGCGGGAAAACGACAGATCAGATGGGATTGATGACGGTCTGTGACGTTGCCATCATTATCAACGTAGATATACTCACCCAACCACTCGCCTTCGTTACGCGCGAGCAAGGGCATGTCTTCACGAATTGACATAGAGTCTCCTAAAAATTTTGGAATCGGTTCGCTGAAGTTCGCTTCAGGTTGTCATAAGAGTATGACCTGTGCGTAGTTGCGGCAA
>JANNUY010000619.1:0-5232 GCA_031414155.1 Acidobacteriota bacterium | reverse complement strand
CCTGTTTCGTAATGCTGGCACGAAGCAACCGCGAATTTGAGTTGCTCGTTTTTCGCATTGCGCGCCGGAGCCGTTTTCGTGCGACCTACGACACTCGTCTCATTGCCTGTCATGAAGCGATACCAATACCACCGCGCCGGTTGCAGTCCCGCGACTTCGACGTGAATCGAATGCCCCAACGCCGCGCGCGCCATGGTCGTACCGCGCGCTACGACCTTTTGCATGCGTTCATCCGTCGCCACTTCCCACTTTACCGGCACGCTCGCTTCGGTGACGCCTCCGCCTTGCAACGGATCAGGCGCGAGCCGCGTCCACAACACGACACCCGATTCCCACGGATCGCCTGAAGCGATGCCGAGACTAAACGGATTCGCCGCAAATCTCGTTGAAGTTGCCAATGACTTAGGCGCTAATAATCCCACGCCAACCAAAGCTGCTGATCCGGTGATAAAGTTTCTTCTTTGCATAGGTGTCTCCATAAAATAAAGGTCTACATTTCCACCACAAACAGCGGCAGTGGGAACGCACGCGCCCTCGCGTGCCGTCTCGGCAGCAAAGCTATCTGTGCCGAATGGGTTTCTTTCAGTCTCATCCGTCCTACGCCACGCCAGTACGCGAGGGCGCGTGCGTACCCAGTCTCACTTCTTCAGCAACTGCGTCCAGTTCTGCACCACCGTCAGCGGGCGCAGCGAACTGTCTTCCAGCGGGCGCAGCAACAGAATCTTCTGCCCATCGTTGCTCACGTCATACACGTAGCGGTTGGTGCGACGACCAAAGCCGCCAATCTCGAAAAGCAGGACAGGCGTACCAGCCGAAAAGCCTGCGCCTGTCTCGACTGGCACAGCCATCAGTTTGTCGTCCCCGGAAACGTAATACAGTTCCTTGCCATCGCGTCGCCAGCGCGGGAGTGAGCCACCACCTTGCGAGACTGTGACTTTGCGCCCGGGCTCCGGGAAAGATTGCACATAGATTTCATAGCGCCCAGACTCATTCGACTGATAGGCAATCCAGCGGCTGTCAGGCGAAACTTTCGCCCAGTACTCATCGAAGCGCGTAGCCAGGTAGACGCGCGGCTGACGCTCGCCCACCAGTGGCAGCAGTTCAATATCGCTGCCTGTTTTTTCACTGATCTTCCGAAAGACAATGAATTTCCCATCGCTTGACCAATCGCTGGGTTGCAGCACTTCGCGGGTTCCTTTGAGCAAGAGTTCTTCCTTCTCCTCCCCACTACTGCCCCTCTGATAGATGCTGAAGTACCCATCGCGTGTCGAACTGAAGGCAATGCGGCTCCCATCCGGCGACCAGACTTGGCGTCCATCAATGGCAGGATTAGAAGTTAGCCGGGTGAGGGTTTCACGGGCAAAATTGAAGAGCCAAAGGTCAGAGGTTTCTGCTTGCAGATCGTTGCGTTCCAGGATCACTTGGTTTCCGTCCGGCGAAATTTGCAAGTTTTGATATTCCGCTGGCTGACCAGCCGTGGCTATTTGTTTGCCCTTGCGGTCGAACCACAAAGGTTGAATGTTCAGATCGCTGCTGCTGCGATAGAGCAACAAGCGATCACTGAACACCGACAAATCAATCGCGCGCCCACCGCTAGGCTCATATTCCACTTGTTCTGTCACAGGCACCAGTTCACCGCTGAGCGACAGCGTTGTCGGGTCAAACCGCTGCGCCAGAATTTTTCGTCCGCGCATCAGCAGCAAATACCCGGCCGCAGAATATTCCGACCTGGCATCGGCACGCAGCAGGAACGTGGACTGGGTGTTATCCAATGAGCCAACCCGAATGCCGCGAAATTCGGGTTGCCCGCTGGTGGCAAGAAAGACAAAGTGGCGACCATCCGGCAGGAAAATAGGAAAGGCGTGACCTGTCTCAAGTCGCGCGGTATCCAGACTTGTAACGGGTGTCGCGGGGCCACCCGATTCAGCGATCTGACGCAGCCCAACCCCAATACTATCCGGGGAAAACACAATGACACCGATGTTACTCCAGGTGCCACCATAACCGTTTGGCGCATCGCAAAGCACCGTAGCCATCCCGCCAGCAAGTTCCATTTTTTTGAGCTTGCCTTGTGCGAAAAAGCCGATGCTGCGGCCATCCGGCGACCAGAAGGGATACTGCGCGCCTTCCGTCCCGGCGAGCAACATCGGCTTTGGCGCATCGAACGAGTAAAGCCAGAGCCGCTTGACGCCTTCTGTCGCTGCAACTAACACGACACTTCGCCCATCGGGTGAAAGCGCCGAACCGCTGTTTTGAGCCGTGCCGGATTTTTCTGGCAACGGCAAATACAGATACGTGGCGCGGCTCTCGGCAGGCGCGCGGCGGAAGTACGGCACGGCAAATAACAACGCCGCGAGCAGGAGTAGCGCCGCCACCAGCCACGCCAGCCGCACATTGCCGAACCACGGTGCTTGGCGTACCGGCTCAGTCACCGCAGGCAGCGCCGCCACCGTTTCCCTCCGCGCGCCCGACGGCGGCGTCAGCGATTCCAGCGCAAAGCCGAGATCGCTCGCCGTCTGAAACCGCCGCCCCGGTTTCTTTTCCAAACAGCGCCGCACGATCTTTTCCAACTGCGGCGAAATCTTCGCATTCGTCTCGCTCAACTCCGCAGGCTCGTCTTTCAAGATGGCGTTCATCAACTCGACCAGCGAGTCGCCCGCGAACGTGCGCTGCCCTGACAGCATTTCGTGCAAGATGATGCCGAACGAAAAAATATCCGAACGATGATCCGTTTCTTGCCCGCGTACTTGCTCCGGCGACATATAGCCAACCGTACCCATAATCACACCGGGGTTCGTTAGCGGCTTCATCGTTTCCGCTTCCGAATCCACCGCGTATTTGGGAGGCTTCAACTTCGCCAAGCCGAAATCCAGAATCTTGACGCGCCCGTCTTTGCTGACGAACAAATTCTCTGGTTTCAAGTCACGATGCACGATGCCTTTTTCGTGCGCGGCGCTGAGTCCGGCGGCGATCTGTTGCGCATAATCAATCACACGTTTGATTGGCAATGCGCCCGCGTTTAACTGCGCGCGCAGTTCTTCGCCTTCCAGCAATTCCATCACGAGGTAAGGGCTGCCTTCGTGCGTGCCGAAATCGTAAACCGTCAGAATGTTCGGATGATTCAACGCCGACGTAGCGCGCGCTTCCTGCTCAAAACGGTTGAGCCGGTCGGTGTCTTGGGCGAAATCAGCAGGCAAGACTTTGATGGCAACTTCGCGGGCGAGGCGCGTGTCACGCGCGCGATAGACTTCGCCCATCCCGCCTGCGCCCAGCGGCGCGATGGTTTCGTAATGATCGAATTGCACGCCAGCAGTAATTGCCATACGGTGAATGCTACGAGTGGGACTGCTGTTACAGCCGCTGCGGCCCGCGCAACAACATTAACGCCTCTTGTCGCGTCGCCGCATTGTCAGCGAATACACCACGCACGGCTGACGTAATCGTCGTCGCGCCGTGTTTTTTGATGCCACGCATCACCATACAAAGATGCGAAGCCTCCATCACCACCATCACGCCTTTGGGTTTGAGTGCGCCGTTAAACAGCCAATCGGCCAGTTGCGTCGTCAGCCGTTCCTGCACCTGCGGACGCCGTGCGTAAATTTCGGTGATGCGCGCCAGCTTCGACAAGCCGATGACGCGGCCTTCGGCAGGGATGTAAGCGATATGGGCAACGCCGGTGAACGGAACCAGGTGATGTTCGCAAATTGAAGCGAACGCAATGTCGCGCACCATTACCAGTTCTTCGGCAGTTTCAGCCGGAATGACTTTCATCTCGGCTTGCGGGTCTTCGTGCAAGCCGCCGCATATTTCAGCGTACATTTCAGCCACGCGCTGCGGCGTATCGAGCAAGCCGCTGCGCGTGAGGTCTTCGCCCATGCCTTCGAGCAACAGGCGCACGCCCGCCGCGATTTTGTCTAAATCCATTTTCGTATTGGTCATGCTTTTATAAAGTTTGTCAGCGGCGTTTCACCGACAGCGTGAGGTTCTTCCCTTCGCGCAAGACATTGGCTGAAAGCATCGGTTCGCTAGCCTCTTCAAACGCACGGCGCAACTCAAACGCATTCGCCACAGCTTTGTCGTCGAGCGACAACAAACAATCGCCCGCCTTGAATCCCGCCTGAGCCGCTGGCGTACCGCTAAAAACCTCTG
This sequence comes from Acidobacteriota bacterium, assembly GCA_031414155.1. Classification (GTDB taxonomy): domain Bacteria; phylum Acidobacteriota; class Blastocatellia; order RBC074; family RBC074; genus JACPYM01. Next base: position 1,083 of record JANNUY010000619.1, on the reverse strand, counting down.
TCACCAGCAAGCCGCTCCCCAAACCACTAGAAGATTTGAGGCCGAAATAGTTTGCCAGTTGCGGTGTCAACGCAGCGACTTCCAACCCCAGCCCTGCCGTCTCAGGTTGCAAGGTCGCAGGCGAACACGCGTCTTTGCGTCCAACTGTACTCGTGCGTCCTTCGACAATGGCTTGCTCTACGTCTAAACGACGCGCCTCAGCTTGCTTGAATAGCGCCTCTGACTCTTTGGCGTGTTCGTCAGCAGCCTTTTTATCTCCTTTGCGCGCCGCCTCTTCAGCCAGTGCCTTGAATCTTTCAGCTTCTGATAATATCGCGTTGGTTTCGCTCAAGAGCTTTTGACATGGGTCATCGCCACGCAGGAGGCGTTCGCTGAGCATAACGTTAAGCGTCAGTTCTGCGCCGTTGCGCCGCACCCGCAATACGACACTTTCATTCGGCTTGCCCGCACTTAACCATTGATAAACCTGCGCCGCGTTTTCGATACGATCAGACGCCAACCCGATGACCAAATCGTTTTCGGCCAAACCCACCTTGGCGGCTGGACTATCAGACAACACTTTGCCGACTTTCGCGCCGCGCTTGCCACCCGCGTCGCCCAAATAAGCGCCGAGATAAGCGCCCGCGTTCTGGCGTTGAAAAACCAGCTTGCCGTTGGCATCGCGTGTTGTCAGCGGTATGGTTTGCGCCGCCACGCTTAACGCCACCAGCCCTATCATCAAAATGACTCTTAACGAATATGCCTTCATGTTCACGGTTGTGTATTCCTGCGAGAGTCGGGGATCGGCTCAGTACCGCGCACGTTAGTAAGCGGAGCAGCTTGCTTTTTCACCTTTGAGAAAGCGCCGCGCAACGCTTACTACCTGAGAAACTAAGTTTCCTTACGTTTTTTCCTTACGTTTTATTGATGCTTTTGCCGCGTTAGCCAATTGATTTTAGCCGTGGGTGAAGCCCACGGAGGCGTCGTCAGCGTAACCCGTGTCGCGTTAGCGACACTTGAATTTCGCACGCTTTCAGGTGTCGCTGATGCGACACACAATTTATCTCAAGCTGACCGTGGGCTTCACCCACGGCTAAAATCAAC
>JANNUY010000618.1:0-2748 GCA_031414155.1 Acidobacteriota bacterium | reverse complement strand
GTCGGCGTCAGCCGATATTCCGCAAACGCCGTGCTGACTTCATTCACCAAACTGATTTTGCCACCGAGCAAAAATTCGCCTTGTGCATACAAAGCGGCAACGCCCGGATGTTTTTCTTCGGTGGTTTTGTAAACCTGCGCGGCTTCGACTTGCTTGTCGTAGCTATAAATTTCTTCGAGGTGCAACAGCGCCAACAGCCGTGAGTCGCGTGCGTAAAGCGCCACGTCTTTACCAACCGTGAGCGTTTTGGTTTCTGCTTCGGTGGCCGACAGCGTCACCGGGATTGACCACACCAGGCCGTTCGCCAAACGGCGTTCGTCACGTACGCGCTTATAGTCGGCTTCATTCAAAAAGCCTTCGAGCGGCGAGAACGCGCCGTTCGCCAACAATTCCAGATCGGCTTCGGCGCGCGCGTTGAGCGTTAATTTCGGCAAGCTCGCGGCCTGTTTAATCGCGGCTTCGCGCGCTTCACCGGTCAACTGACGATTCACTAATTTGCCGCCGTGCGGCGTAATCAAACTCATTTCTCTAAACTCCTTTTTGCCACCCAATAATGATGGCGTGTTTATGATTGCCATTAAATTTAGAACGAGCGACGGCGGTTTCTCCGTCTCACCTTCTCTTGCTCTCTCTGTCTTCTCACAGGCACTGGCGCGAACAGCATTCCGCCCGGCGTGAAAACCTCCGCTGCCTGCATCCATGATTCAGGTCGGGCTTCCAACTTAATTTCACGGTATCTATCACCTGAGTTGGCACCTGATTTAGCAACTTGCTCAGGCGGCGTAAGCGTCATGCCTTGCCAGCCCAACTCAATCTGCCAACCTTTGACGGAAAACTTGTTGCTCATTGAGCGACTCCTTGTGCTTGCACTTGATTCCATTGGTCGAGCGTTTCGAGTTGTTTCACGTCGTAACGTCCAACGAATTCATAAAACCGTTCGCCCGGCGCGTGCTGCGCGCGGTAAACGTTGATGATGTTTTCGAGATAGGTTTTCGCGTCGGCAACCGGTACGCGCTTGTTGAGCTTGCGCCCGAGTGCGGCGTCGCGTCCGAGATGGCCGCCAAGTTGAATCTGGAAGAACTCAGTTTCTTCGCCGTTGACTTGGCCTTTGACGCCGACCAAACCGATCTCAGCCACCTGATATTGCGCGCAGGCGTTCGTGCAACCGGTCACGCTGACGCGCAGGTGATCGTTGAAATCAGGGAGGGCGGTTTCGAGATGACGGATGACTTCTTCGGCGCGCGCTTTGGTTTCGACATGCGCGAGCTTACAAAACTGGCGTCCGGTGCAACTAATCGTACCGCGCCGAAATTCTGAAGCGTGTACGTGCAAGTCTACGGCGGCGAGTTCGGCGACGAGTTCGGCGACGTTAGCAGTCGGTACGTCGAGAATCAAAAAGTTTTGCGCGTTCGTCAGCCGCACGCGGCCTTGTCCGAACGTTTGCGCCAACGCCGCGACCTTGCGCATTTGCGTACCGCTGAAACGTCCGCGCAGTGTCGCCACGCCGACCGCGTTTAAGCCCGGCTGGCGTTGCGGCGTAACGCCCGTGTGATCGCGGATGGATTCGTTTGTCGCGGCTTGCTGAAATTCTGCGTGCGTCGCGCTGTCAAGCGGGAAGCTATTGGTCAGTTTGCGACCTAAGCGCGTTTCCAACTCTTCGCGGAACTTCACTGGCCCCCAATCAGCCATCAGGAATTTCAAGCGCGCTTTGCGGCGGTCGCTGCGATAGCCGTGATCGCGGAAGATGCCAACGATGGTCGTCGCCACTTCGACGGCTTCGCTTTCACGGACGAACGCGCCGAGCCGTTTCGCCAACATCGGACGCGCGCCAAGTCCGCCCGCAACCCACAAATCAAAACCTAATTCACCGTCGTGATTCTTAATCGCTACGAAACCGATGTCGTTGATCTCGTGCTGTGCGCAGGCGTGACGGCAGCCCGTCACCGAAATCTTGAACTTGCGCGGCAAGTTAGAAAACGCCTTGTCATTCAGAAAGCGATCTTTGATGCGCTGCGCCAATGGTTCGGCGTCAAACAATTCATCGGCGTCAATCCCCGCAAGCGGACAGCCGACGACGTTGCGTACGATGTCGCCGCACGCGCCTTGCGTAGTCAGCCCAACCTCGCCGAGTTGGTTAATGATGTTGCGTCCGTCTTCGATGCGGATGTAATGAACCTGAATCCCTTGCCGCGTTGTGATGTCGCCCGTGTCGCGTCCGAACTCTTGCGAGAGCCGCCCCAACGTATCAAGTTGCACGCTGGTCAACGCGCCGTTCGGCACTTTGGCACGCAGCATAAAGAAACCTTCTTCGGCGGGGCGTTGCGTATAAAGCCCGTACCACTTGAAACGATCCATATCGTCGGCGTCTACGGCGGCGAAGCCTGCGGTTTCATAACGAACGATGTCAGCCCAGACATCGAGTCCGTCTTTTTCGCGCTTTTGCCGTTCAGCGGTAGTTTCTTTTGGGTTCACGATTTGCGACATAAATAAATATCCTCACATTGCGCACACTGAGCGATGAGCAGCCAAATACGCCAAGTTACTTTGTAGGTTAGTCAGCAACAATTCGGCGACTAACATAAATAACTCAACGACAGGCCAACTCACTTGGCGTGACGACAATGATGTAACTTGAAATTAGGTGATAAAGACGTAGTTGTTTGCTGTCACACCGACACGATAGTGCTTGACTCAAAGGCAAGTCAAAGCGAACTAATGCCGCAGCATTAGGGCTTACGCCTGTCGCAG
>JANNUY010000617.1:0-13610 GCA_031414155.1 Acidobacteriota bacterium | reverse complement strand
CTACGTTGCGGCTGTTGCCCAAGCCCGAAGCGCGTCGCACGGCATTGGCGATTTTTGAATCAGCGCAAGACGCCTGCAACCTCGTCGCTGCTTTCACGAGTTCCGGCATCTTGCCCGTCGCGCTCGAATTGCTCGACCGGACTTCGATCAACGCGATTGAAGATTACGAACCGTCAGGCTTGCCGCGACAAGCCGGTGCATTTTTTTTGATAGAAGTGGACGGCCTCACCGAAGCCGTCAAGCGCGAAGCCGAAATCGACCGCGCCTTGTGCCTCAAGCATCACGCTATCGAATTCAAACAAGCCGCCGATGACGCAGCCGCCGATGCGCTGTGGGAAGTGCGCCGCAAGATGTCGCCTGCCGTTGCGCGCACCGGCGTCATCAAACTCAATCACGATGCGGTCGTGCCGCGTTCGCGCATCCCTGAAATGTTGTCGTTTTTAGAGGGCTTGAGTGCTGAGTCGGGCTTATTGATTCCTACGTTTGGTCACGCGGGCGATGGCAACTTGCACATCAACGTGATGCTGCCCGACCGCGAAGAAGACACGCGCAAACACGGCGCAGCCACCGTGAGAAAAGTATTCATCAAAGCCGTCGAACTCGGCGGCACGATTTCAGGCGAACACGGCGTAGGTTACGCCAAAGCGCCGTTCCTTGATTTGGCGATAGATCAACCAACCATTGAATTGATGAAAACGATCAAGCGTGCGCTTGACCCTAACGGCATCCTGAATCCGGGCAAAGTGTTTGAACAGCCGCTAGCCGCGCACGAAGTCGGTTTTGTGAATGCCAACGAACCGTGTTGTTGAGCCTGACAGCTAAGGGGCAGTGTCAGAAGTTTTTCTTTTTGCCCACCTTGACTTGATCTGATAGGAAAACTGGAGACCGCGAAAACGCCCAGCCTGTCATCCCAATTCTGAGACCGCGCGTTCCCGCAAGCGGACAGCCTTACACTCTTTCACAAAATCTTGCGCCGCTAACCTCTCTGCTTGTGTCACCTTTGGCTGGCACGTCGTTTGGTATAAACGAGCGAATTCATTTCTTTTGGGGGGAAGTATGCAAACACTTTGGCAAGACCTGCGGTATGGCGTGCGAATGTTGGCGAAAAAGCCGGGCTTTACGTTCATCGCGGCGCTAACGCTGGCGCTGGGCATCGGCGCGAATACGGCAATTTTTAGCGTAGTCAACGCGGTGCTGCTCAAGCCGTTGCCTTACGAACAGGCTGATCATTTGGTCTTGCTCACGGAACACGGCGAGAACTTCGGCGAGATGTCGGTGGCTTGGCCGAATTTTGTTGATTGGCGCGCGCAACAAACCTCTTTTGACGACTTCGGGGCGTATCGCGGCGGCAGTTACACGCTGACCGGCAGCGGCGAACCCCAACAATTGCGTGGTGCGCAGGCTTCGGCAGATTTGCTGGCGGCACTTCGGGTCAAGCCCGCACTCGGACGGCTTTACCGCAAAGACGAGGACAAAATCGGCGCGGCTCCGGTGGTCGTCTTAAGTTACGCGCTGTGGCAAGGGAGCTATGGCGGCGATGCGAATATTATCAATCAGACGATTACGTTGAATGAAAGTCGTTACACAGTGATCGGCGTGATGCCGCCGGGTCTGGTGCTGGTACGTCGCCCTTACGATCTATGGCTGCCCATCGAACCGCTGGCAGGTGAAGGCAGTTGGTTACGGCGCGACAAGCACATCGGCCTTTATGGATTGGGACGGCTGAAAACTGGCGTTACGCTCGAACGAGCGCGCGCAGACATGCAAACCATCGCGGCACGTTTGGCGCAACAATACCCTGCGTCGAATAAGGGCAATTCTATCATCGTGAATTCGCTCAAAGATCAAGTCGTCGGCGATGTCGAACGCGCGCTGTGGGTCATTCTCGTGGCGGTCGGCTGCGTGTTGCTGATTGCCTGCGCCAACGTAGCGAACCTGTTGCTGGCGCGCGCAGCGACGCGGCAACGCGAGATGGCTGTCCGCGTAGCGTTAGGCGCAAGCCGCTGGCGCATCGCGCGGCAGTTGCTGACTGAAAGCGTCATCCTCGCTTTGCTGGGCGGCATTCCCGGTTTGTTGCTGTCGCAATGGGCGGTGGATTTGTTGCTCAAAGCCAGTCCCGATGTCTTGCCGCGTACTGGTGAAATCAAAACTGATGTGTGGGTTTTGGGCTTTACGTTGATGGTGACGACGCTGACCGGCTTGTTGTTCGGACTGGCCCCCGCGTGGCAAGCCGGACGCGCCGATATGCAACTTGCCTTGAAAGACGCGGGGCGCGGCGTAGCAGGCGGCAAAGCCTGGTTTCGCCATGCGTTGGTCGTCGCCGAAGTCGCTTTGACGCTGGTATTGCTGGTGTGTGCGGGCTTGTTGTTGCGCAGCTTCAGCCAGTTGTTGCGCACCGATCCCGGTTTCAATTACGAACGGTTGCTGACCTTTGGCGTCACTTTGCCAGAGCGAAAGTATCCGCAACTCGAACCGCAAATCGCCTTCTTTCAAAAGCTGCACACGCGGATGAGCGCCTTGCCCGGTGTAAAAAGCGCCGCTTGGTCGTCGGGGTTGCCGCTGGGCAATAACGGTTGGCAGACCTCCTTCACCATCGAAGGCCGTCCGTTGCCGCCGCCGAGCGAAACGCCTTCGATGGAAATGACGATTGTTTCTCCCGGTTATTTCGACACGCTGAAAATCCCGCTGCGCGCGGGACGCTGGTTCGACGAACGCGACAACCGCGAACACCTGCGCGGACTCGAGCTGAGCCAATTCGGCGATATGCCGCGCCTGCTGGCCGGATTGAACTCGCTTGTGATTGACGATGAATTCGCCCGTCGTTATTGGCCGAATGAAAGCGCCATCGGCCAGCGCGTGCGTTTCGGCAACGGTCCTGATGATCCGGTGCTGACCGTGTTGGGCGTCGTAGGCCGCGTCAAAATGGAGGGCTTACGCGAAGAGTCGAATCGCGTGCAGGCTTATATCCCTTACCTGCAAGGCACTGTGCCCAACGTAATGGTTACGCTGCGCACTGCGCTTGACCCGACCACGCTCACCGCCTCCGTGCAGGCCGCCGTGCAAGAGATTGATCCGCTACAGCCGATCAACGAAGTGAGGACGATGGAAGCGTTGCGCGCCGAAACGATTGCGCCTGATCGCTTGAACCTGCTGCTGTTGGGTTCATTCGCCGCGTTGGCTTTGTTGCTGGCGCTGATTGGCTTGTATGGCGTGATCTCTTACGCCGTCACGCAACGCACAAAGGAACTCGGCATCCGCATCGCGCTGGGCGCGCAAACGCGCGACGTGTTGCAACTGGTCATCGGGCAGGGAATGAAACTCGTCTTGCTCGGCATCGCGCTCGGCGTCGGTGCGGCGCTGTTGGTGACGCGCGGGTTGAGCAGCTTGCTCTTCAACGTGAGCGCGACTGATCCGCTGACTTACGGCGTCATTGCGGCGCTTCTAACTGCCGTCGCGTTGCTGGCCTGCTGGATTCCGGCGCGGCGTGCGACAAAGGTAGACCCGATGATTGCTTTACGTTGTGAATAGGAGGAAACAATGCAAACCCTTTGGCAAGACTTGCGCTACGGCGCGCGAATGTTAATGAAACAACCCGGCTTCACGGTGATTGCCGTGATTACGTTGGCGCTGGGCATTGGCGCGAATACGGCAATCTTCAGCGTAATTTATTCGGTGTTGTTAAAGCCGCTGCCGTTTCCTCATCAGGAGCGCGTGATGGCGTTGGGCGCAACCGCGCCGGGCGCGAATGAACTGGATACGATTTCTTATTTAGACTTTTTGGATTACCAGTCGCAGAGCGCGGCCTTTGAGCGGATGGCGGCGTATGCACCACGCGCTTTCACAATGACGACGGCGGCGGGCGCGATGCGGTTGCGCGGTGTGATGGCTACGGCGGATTTGTTTCCGACGTTGGGCGTGCAGCCGCTGTTGGGCCGCAGCTTTGCGCCGTACGAAGACAAACCGGGCGGCGGGCGTGTGGCGGTGTTGAGTTATGCCGCGTGGCAGAATCGTTTCAGCGGCGATCAAAAAATCATCGGGCAAGCTGTCGCGATCAGCGGTGAGAGTTACACGATCATCGGCGTGATGCCGCAGGGCTTTCAGTTTCCGTTGCAGGCCGAGCCGTTGGAGCTATGGACGAATTACGCAAAAGACACGGAAGACAACGGCGCGAATTCGTCGAGTGCGCAACGCGGCAATCAATACCTGCGCGCGGTCGGCTTACTCAAACCCAACACTACGATCAAAGAGGCCGAAGCCCAACTGGTCGGTATTTCGGCGCAAATCGAAAAGCAATATCCCAACGATCACCACGGCATCACGATGCGCGCCGTACCGTTGCTGGCGCAGTTCGTCCGTGACATTAGCGATTCGCTGTGGGTGGTTTTCGCCGCCGTGTGCTGCGTGTTGCTGATCGCCTGCGCCAACGTTGCGAACCTGTTGCTCGCGCGCGCTTCGCAACGGCGGCGCGAACTGGCGGTGCGCGCAGCGTTGGGGGCAGGACGCTCACGCTTGATCCGTCAGTTGCTGACCGAAAGCGTGTTGCTTGCCACGCTGGGCGGCTTGGCAGGCTGGGCGCTGGCGGGCTTTTTGATTGAAGCATTGATCGCCGTCACGCCCGAAGATATTCCGCGTTTGACCGAAGCCAGTCTCAATTATCGCGTGCTGTTGTTCACTTCCGCCGTCGCTCTTTTGACCGGCATCTTGATGGGTTTGCTGCCCGCCTGGCAGGCGGCCAAGGCGGATGTGCATGCGACGTTGAAAGAAGGCGGACGCAATGCGACGGGCGCACGCGCCACGGCGCGCAGCGTGATGATCGTCGCCGAAGTCGCGCTCTCGGTCGTGTTGCTCGTGGGAGCCGGATTGCTGCTGCAAAGTTTCGCGCGTTTGATGAGCGTGCCGTCGGGCTTTCAGTCGCAGCACCTGTTGACGATGCGCGTCGGTTTGCCCGAAGGCGTTTATGCCACGGCCAGTCAGATTGCGCCGATCTATCAACGCATCATCGCCAGTCTCGAAGGGTTGCCCGGCGTGACGGCTTACAGCGCGGTGACGCCTACGCCACTGACCAGCAGCTTGATCGGTTTGGGTTTCAACATCGAAGGCCGCCCCCATAACACCGGCCTTGATCATCCTTATGAAACCAGCTTGTTCCTCGTCGGTACAGGCTATTTCAGCACGATGGGCATTGCGCTCAAGCAGGGGCGAGATTACGAAGCGCGCGACACGCGCCAGTCGCAACCCGTCGCCATCGTCAACGAAGCTTTCGTCAAAAAGTTTTTCCCCAACGAAAACCCGCTGGGCAAGCGTATTGATCCGACCATTCAAGCCGAAGACGGACCGCTGGCAATGCGCGAAATTATCGGCGTCGTGGCGGACGCGCGTTCGCGTGAATTGCGCAAAGCCGCCGAACCCGAAGTCTATTTGCACATTCCGCAAATGCCCGCGACGAATAATTTCACGTTGTTGTTGCGTACGCCGGTTGACCCACTAGCCCTCGTCAATCAGGTACGCCAACGGCTCGCCGGGCTTGATCGCAACATCGCCCTCGGACAAGACAGGTTGTTTGATGACTACCTCGCTGACAGCGTCGCCGAACCGCGTTTCAACAGCTTGCTGCTTACGCTGTTCGCCGTTGTCGCTTTGCTGCTCACCGCGATTGGTTTGTATGGCGTCGTGGCCTATAGCGTCGCGCAACGCACACAAGAGATCGGCATCCGCATGGCGCTCGGCGCACAGGCGCGGCAAGTGTTGTCGCTGGTCATCGGGCAGGGAATCAAACTCGCCTTGCTCGGCCTCGCGCTGGGCGTAGCGGCTTCTTTGATATTAACGCGCTGGCTGTCGAGTTTGCTCTTCAACGTCAGCCCGACTGACGCGCTCACCTTCGTCGCGGTGTCGGCTTTGCTACTGTTCGTAGCCTTGCTGGCCTGTTGGATTCCGGCGCGGCGCGCAACGAAGGTTGATCCGATGATTGCGCTACGATGTGAATAGGAGGCTTTATGCAAACACTCTGGCAAGACCTGCGCTATGGCGCGCGAATGTTGTGGAAGAAGCCGGGTTTCACGTTGATTGCTGTCATTACGCTGGCGCTGGGCATTGGTGCGACGACGGCGATTTTCGGGTTGTTCGATAAGTTGCTGTTGCGCAAGTTGCCGGTGACGCGCCCGGATGAGTTGGTCTTGATTACCTCGGAAAGCGGCGGCGAAAAGAAATTTATCGGCAATGTTTTCTCGTGGCGCGATTACGAAGACTTTGAGCAAACCTCGGGCATGGCGGGCGTAGCGGCTTCGACCTTTTTGGGCGGCGACTTGAAGTTCGGCGCGAACGCGGCGGGCGTTGAGCCGATGCGTGTCAACGGAATGTATGTCTCAGGCAATTATTTCAATGTGCTGGGCGTAGCCGTGACGCAGGGGCGTTTGATCGGCGCTGACGATTGCCGCGATGAAGGCGGGCATCCGGTGGCGGTGTTGAGTTACGCCTTTTGGCAGCGGCAGTTCGGCGGCGATCCGCAAGTCGTAGGGCACAAGGTTACGCTGAATAAAATTGATTACACCGTGATTGGGGTAGCGGCGCGCGACTTTGTCGCAACGTGGATTGAGCGCCCCGCTGAGCTATGGGTGCCGCTCACACAAATGCGCCAACTCGGCAGCACGCCTTATCGGGAAGAGAAAGTTTCCTGCTTGCAGTTAATCGGGCGAATGGCGGCGGGCGTGGGCGTACCGCAAGCGCAAACACAATTGGAGGCGGTGGCGCGTGCCGCGCGCGAACAGCGCCTGACTGCCGCCGAGCGCGCAAATCCCTTCAACCAAAAAAAGATGCTGCTCGATTCAATCGCGCGCGGCGTTTCGATGACGCGCGATCAGCAAGGCACGATTCTCAAACTGATGTTGGGCATGACGGCGCTGTTGTTGCTGGTGGCGTGCGCGAATGTGGCTACGTTGTTGCTGGCGCGCGCGCAGGTGCGGCGGCGCGAGATGGCGATTCGTTTAGCCATAGGCGCAGGGCGCTGGCGCTTGCTGCGCCAATTGTTGACCGAAAGCGCCTGGCTGGCGGCGTTGGGCGCGGCACTGGGGCTTTGGCTCGCGCCGTTTCTGAATGATTTCGTGTTGCGATTTTGGGTAATGGGTGAAGACCGTCCGCCTATGTTTGAAAACGCCGTAGACCGCCGCGTGTTGCTCTTTACCGTGGCGGTGACGGGACTGGCGACGTTGCTGTGCGGACTGGCTCCGGCGTGGCAAAGCAGCCGCACCGAATTGGTTTACGCGCTGAAAGATGCGGCGGGTTCAGCGTCATCAGTGCGTCGTGGTTGGGGCGGTTGGAATCTGCGCCACGCGCTGATTGTCTTACAACTGTCGCTCGCGGTGATCGTCTTGACTGGCGCAGGCTTGTTCGTACGCAGCTTGCAACATTTGCTAAACGTTGATTCCGGCATGCAACTCGCCAACGTATATGCAGTGTCATTGGAACTGCCGCAGAAAACCGTTGACTCAAAAGACAAGACCGCCGCACGCAAACTCGAAGCTGAATACCATAACCGGATGATGCAGGTGGCAGAGCGTACGCGCGCTTTGCCCGGCGTGAGCGCCGTCAGCGTGAGCGCCATCACGCCCTTTGAACCAAGCTGGTTGCAATACGAATTGCTGGTCGAAGGCCGCGAAACTGAAACTGCCCATTCGAGCTTTGACACCCACAAGGTCGCGCCCGATTTTCATGCTTTGCTGCAAATCCTGCTGGTGCAAGGGCGCAGTTTCACCGCCGCCGACACCGGCAACGCGCCGCCCGTCGTTACGGTGAATGAAACCTTTGCGCGGCGCTTCTTCCCGCACGAAAGCGCCGTGGGTAAGCGAGTGAAACTCGATAAAGACACTCCGTGGATCACGATTGTCGGTGTCACGCGCGATACGCGCTTTCATCAGGTCAAACTCGATACACAACCTGCGATTGATTTCCCGCTGGCACAAGAAACGAACTCCAACTATTGCAGCCTGCTCATCAAGGCCGATGCCGCCGCTTGGCCATTGCTCACGGCTGAGTTGCGCAAGGCCGTGCGCCAACTCGAACCGGAAGCTACGCTCTCAACGCCGCGCGCCTTGTCATGGCAATTCGATGAGCATCTCTCTGCCGAACGCATGGCCGCGAGCCTGGCGTCGCTGTTCGGCGTGCTGGCGCTGACGTTGGCGGCGCTGGGGCTTTACGGCTTGATGACTTACGCGGTCAGTCAGCGTACTCATGAACTCGGCATCCGTCTCGCGTTGGGCGCGCGCGGACGCGATATACGCTGGCTGGTCTTGCGCGATGGATTGCGGCTGGTATTCGCGGGCCTGCTGTTCGGACTCGCCGCTGCCGCCGCGCTCACCCGTTTGCTCACAAGCGAACTTTACGGTTTGCGCCCGCTCGATCCGCTGACCTTTGCTGGCACGGCGCTGCTGTTATCAGTCATCGCGCTGTTGGCGTGCTGGATTCCAGCGCGGCGCGCGACGAAGGTTGATCCGATGATTGTGCTCAGGTGTGAATAAAAGGCCACGGTAGCGCAACCAGCCATGGTTGCGTTATTGGCATAGTGCCCCTTGCGGCTGGAAGGTTTGCCTGATCAAGCAACGCAATCATGGCTGATTGCGCTACGGCGATGAAGCCCGCTCGCCTTCCGGGCATCACATTGGGGAAAGGTAAGGACTGCCTTGAAGAGCGACCGATCCGCTCGCCTGACGCATTCTTTCAGCCCAACGCTTCCAGATTATTCCGGCGCGAAGTTTACGACGTGAAAGTAAAAAAACTGAATCAGTCCGCCATAGTTTTTTTGCTGACGGCGGGGACTTGCTGGCTTGCTGGATTCCCGTTCGCCGTGCGACGCGGGTTGATCCGATTACGCTTTCAAAAAATCCTGTAACTCGGCTTCGGTGGGTAAGCCGTCACGCGCGCCGAATTCGCGGCATTGCAAGGCGGCAACGGCGTTGGCGGCGCGCATGGTGTTTTCAATGCTCAAGCCTTTGCATAGTCCGTAAACAAACCCTGCCCGAAAGGCGTCGCCTGCTCCGGTCGTATCTTTAATCACCGGCGGACGAAATGCGGGCGAGGCGATAAATTGATTTTCGACAAACGCCAGCGCGCCGCGCGAGCCTTGCGTCATCGCCACCAGCTCACAGCCATACTTGTCATGAATGCGCCGCAACGCTTCTTCTTCATCCATCGTGCCCGCCAGTTCATTCGCCAAACCTTGCGACGTAATCAAACAATTCACATGCGGCAACAGTTCATCAATGCCTGGGTAAGCCGTGTCTAGATCAATGGTGACAGGCATGCCGGCTTCGTGCGCCCAGCGCGCGGCTTGCAACGCGGCGGCGGTGTCGAATCCGTCAAGGTGCAAGACGCGCGCTTGCGTGATCCATTCGCGGTGCAATTCGTCGGGCGCAACGCGCGTCTTGTCGTCGTGATACCACAGGATGGTGCGCTCGCCCGAAAACTGTTCGATGATGATGACGGCGCCTTGTGTTTTCGCGCCGACGGCGATCATCACGTGTTCGCAATGCACGCCCTCTTTCGTGAGCGATTCGATCTGCATGCGGCCTTCGTTGTCGTAACCGACCTTGCCGATGTAACTCGCCTGCAAGCCCAACCGCTGCGCGCCGACCATCGCCGACGAAACCTGCCCACCCGTCATTTGCTGATCGCCGGTCAGGCGTACTTTGGTGTTGAAGTGCGGGAAACGCGGAATGCCAACGAGATGGTCAACGGCATTGAGGCCGAAACCGGCTACGTCGAAGGGGCGGTCAGTCGGAAGGGTGAAGGGAAAGTTCATAAACAGAGTATGAGGAATTCAGGGGCCAGAATCCAGAAGTCAGGAGTCCAAGCCTTGAATTCCATCCTGAAAATTAAGCGACGAATTCCGGCTCCTGACTACTGACTCCTGAATTCCGTATAATCAAAAGTATGACGCTCGAAGAGAAACTCAATAGCTTGCCAATACTGCCTGGCTGTTACATCCACAAAAACGCGAAGGGGCAGATTATTTATATCGGCAAGGCGAAGAGTTTGCGCAATCGCGTGCGGCAATACTTTCAAAGCGCGCGCATTTTCGATCCTAAGACGCAGGAGTTGGTCGCGCGCATTACCGATTTTGAATACATCGTCACCGACAGCGAGAAAGAAGCTCTCGTACTCGAATCGAACCTCATCAAACAACACAAGCCGCGTTATAACGTGATGCTCAAGGACGACAAGTCCTATCCGCATTTGAAGCTCACGATCAACGAAGATTTCCCGCGCATTGCCAAAACCCGCCGCGTCGAAAAAGACGGCGCGATGTATTTCGGTCCATATCTGCCCGCTTCGCTCGCCGACAAAACCATCGCGCTCATTAACCGCGAGTTTCAGTTGCGCACCTGTTCTGACGAAGTTTACGGAATTTATAAACGCGCTAAACGTCCGTGCATGGAATATCAGATCAAACGTTGCTCGGGACCATGCCAGAAAGATTTGTGCGCGCCGAAAGATTACGCCGAGACAGTCAATGACGTAAGGCTGTTGCTCGAAGGCAAAGACAAAGAACTCGCCGCCACGCTGGAAGAGCGCATGCTCAAGGCTTCTGAAGAATTGCGTTTCGAGCAAGCGGCGAAATACCGCGACTTGAGGCGCACGGTGTTGGCGCTCAGTGAACAGCAAAAAATGTTGAGCCAGCCCGATCAAGACATAGACATTTTTGGTTATTACCGCGAAGCCCATCAGTTGGCGCTGCAACTTTTCACCATGCGCGAAGGCCGCATCATCGGTCGCCGCGAATTTTTTTGGGAAGATGTGCTGACGGAAGGTTTCAACCCCGGCGAATTTCTCGGCTCGGTGTTGGAGCAGTATTACACCATCGGCAATTACGTCCCGCTCGAAATCCATGTGCCGGTAGACTGGGAAGACCGCGAATTGCTCGAACAGGTGCTGACTGAAAAGCGCGGCAGGCGCGTACGCATTCTCGATCCGCAACGCGGCCAGAAACGCGAGATGATTGATCTCGTTGAAAAGAACGCCAAGATCGGATTTGAGCAACGCTTCCGCGTTATCAAAATAGATTGGGCGAAAGTGCTGGCTGACTTGCAGGAAGTGCTGGGCTTGGCTGCGTTGCCCTCGCGCATCGAGTCGTTCGACATCTCGAATATTCAAGGCGCAGAAAACGTCGCAGGCATGGTCGTATGCGAAAACGGTGAGATGAAAAAGAGCGATTACCGCAAGTTCATCATCAAGACGGTCGAAGGCGCAGACGATTTCGCTTCGATGCGCGAAGCCGTCGCGCGCCGTTACGCGCGCTTGCTTAAAGAAGAAAAACAATTGCCTGACTTGATTTTTATTGACGGTGGCAAGGGACAACTCTCTGCTGCTTCTGCCGCGCTGCACGAACTCGGCCTTGCCGATTTGCCGATGGTGGGCATCGTCAAGCCTCCGCGTAAGCACGAAGAAATTAGCCACCTGTTAGTCAAAGGCCGCGAAGACGAACCCGTCTTTCTCGAACGCCCGTCCGCCGTTTTGCGTCTCGTGCAAATGATCCGCGATGAGACGCACCGCTTTGCTGTTTCCTTCCATCGCAAGAAACGCGAGATGCGCGATTTCAGTTCTGAACTCACGACGATCCCTGGCGTAGGCGATAAGTTGAAAGAGCGATTGTTGCGCAATTTCGGCAGTTTGAAACGAGTGGGCGAGGCTTCGTTAGAGGAATTGCGTCCGTTTGTCGGGCAGCGCCAGGCCGAACGAATTTTGGAATACTTTCAGGCGCGCAACTCAGACGAAGACGGCGCATAACTAACGCCTCTTTTACATCTTTTACGGCAAGCCAAAATCATTCTTACCTCTGAAACCTTTCTTTACGACTGCGCACGAACCGCGCGGAACTTTTCACAGTTCATTGCGTAACAAGGGAGTGTCGCGTTTGTTCCCGTTCATTCATCTTGCCAAACAGAGTGGTCACACAAGGAAATATGAATTCGTTCGTTTTTGGGAACCGCAGACGTTGAAAACGCACACGTATCACTAATTTTTTCGTATAGCGTAAGCAAAAGACGGGCATTGTTTACATTCTGACGATGCCCAGTTCACTGGCACATCAATTGTTAAAGAGTAAAAGCCGCAGAGCTTTGGCTTTGCCGAAAACCACAGGCTGCTTGTGCGTCAAGCAGGAGAAGATTTTTTTTAGAGGTGTTCATCAATGTTACAAGAAGCATTAGTTCGCACGACGGAACTCCCCGTTCCGTTACCACCACGTATGCAGCCGCGCAAGCCGCTCACGCTCGTGACGCCGCAACGCTCGGTTGCGCTCGACGAATTCGAGACCTTTGTCGGCGTGAGTCCCAATGTCGCCGCGCTCAAAGAATTCATCGCTGTGCAATCGGCCAACCGCGAAACCTCGCACGCCATTTTGCTGATCGGCGAGCGCGGTTTGCGGCAGGAACAAATCGCCCGCGTGTTGCATCAGGCCAGCGCGCATTGGGCGCAACCGTTTATGTCAGTCAACGCGCACGGCCTGAATGACGAAGCCTTGCATGCGCTGCTGTTTGGCAAGCCGGGGCAGAAAGGCCAAACTGGGATGCCATCTGGGATGATAGACACGTGCGGGCACGGAACCATTTTCATCAACGAACTCACCAATTTGCCGCCGCTCATCCAACAACGTTTTGCGGCGCATATCGAAGAGCAGCGCTGGCGTTCGTTTCAGCAAAGCTTGTCGCATGCGCCTCGTCTGGTTTTCGCAGCGGCTTACGATCCGCTGGGCATGCGGGCTGAAAACCGTATCGCTTACGGTTTGATCGAAATGCTCAAGTCGCACAGCTTTACCATCAAGCCCTTGCGCGAACGGAGCGAAGACGTGCCTTTCATCGCCAAACATCTGGCCGAACGCATCGCGCGCCGCTTGCATAAGGGCGCGCACGAACTCACGCCTTCGGCTTTGCGCGTGCTGTCGGAATACGATTGGGAAGGCAATCTTGATGAACTTGAGTCAGTGCTGGAAGGCGCAGTCGCAGCTACGCAACCTGCACAACTGACTGAAGACTTACTGCCCGCACGGCTGCGCTACGCGACGCTCAAGTCCATCCCCGGCAGCGGCGTCAACCTGCCACAGTTGATGGATGATTACGAAAAGAACCTGCTTGAAACCGCGCTGAAACAAACCGGAGGCAATCAAACCAAGGCTTCAGCGTTGTTGGGGCTGCGCGTGCAAACGCTCAATATGAAACTGAAACGCTTTAAGGAACTAGGGATGGAAGTGAAATGGTAATCATTGGTTGTCGGTAGTCAGTTGCCGGTTGTCGGTCAATGCTTCGCAAGGCAATCTGCCAGCTATGGCTTTGCTACAAACCGATAGCCGACGCCACGCACCGTCAATAAATGTTTTGGTTTGGCGGGATCGTCTTCAAGATATTTGCGCAGCCGCACAATAAAGTTGTCTATGGCCCGCGTGTCGGTGTCTTCGTGTAATCCCAAGACTTCTTCGAGCAGGCTGCTGCGCGAGACGGGTTTGCCTTCGTATTTGAACAGAAACCTCAACAGGTCGGCTTCCATCACGGTGAGCTTGATCGTGCGTTGCGCGGTGCGTAATTCGAGCGCCGTGAAATCTACGGTCTTGTCGGCAAAGCTAAAAG
>JANNUY010000616.1:0-4432 GCA_031414155.1 Acidobacteriota bacterium | reverse complement strand
CGCGCCGAAAGCAATCGCCTCACCCCCGTCGCAGGCGGCGTCACTGACGCAGGCACGCTGACCTTGCCTGCTGCCAACAGTAATCAGCCGCCTTACGTTTTGCTTCCGCCCAGCCTGGATATAACCGCTGGCACGACCGCTGAAATCTCTTTTGTCGCGGAAGACCCTGACAGCAACCAGCCCGTACAAGTCACGTTCAACGGCCCGGCCTTCGCTACGTTGCTGGCTAACCGGCGGACGATTCGCCTGAGTCCGGGGGCGAATGATCTTGGTCTTTTCGCGCTCACACTGACCGTCACCGACAACGCAGGCTCCGGCTTCGCGTTTCTCGTGCGCGGCAACGTTGTGCGCGGCGTAACGCCAACGACCGGCACCGTCACAGGCGTTGTGCGTAATGCCTCCACGGGGCAACCGCTTGCGGGCGCAACGGTCGCCCTAGCCAACACGACGCTCACCACGACTTCAGCAGCGAATGGCGCATACACGCTCAACAACGTAGCGCCCGGCGCGCGTACGCTGACGGCTGCGGCCACCGGCTTTGCGGCGACGCAACTCGCCATCACCGTCGTAGCCGGACAAACGCTGACGCAAAACATTTCGCTTTCGCCCACATTGGCGACGGGACAGATACGCATCACGGTCAACTGGACGAAAGACGCAGCGGGCGCGCCCGACGATCTCGATGCGCACCTTTACGGCCCCGCAGGCAATAACCAATGTTTCCACGTTTCTTTTGATGACCCAGGTTCGCTGACGGCCTCGCCTTTCGCCGCGCTGGAAGTGGACAACATAGAACTGGCAGGCCATCCGCCGACTGAAACCATTCGAATCGCGCAACTGACGCCGGGGCTTTATCGCTTTTTCATTAACGACTATGAAAGCGAATATCCTGACGGCATCGCGCGTTCGCGGGCAACGGTGCAAGTGTTCGCCAGCAGCGGTTTGCTGCGCACTTACGTCGCACCCACGGGCGCGGGCGAGTATTGGCACGTCTTCGAGTTGAACGGCCAAACCGGCGCGCTCACTGACATCAATCAACTTGCAGCGGCTTCCCCCACGTTCACTTGTGGAAGTGGCGGCACGAGCGGCGTGTCAGTCGTAGACCATCGCACCAGTCTTGGCCCCATTCCGGCCAATTGCGTAGCGCCGACTACGCACACCGCTTTCTTGCCGACGGATGCGCAAGTCTTTCAATGGATGCTGCTCAACAACGTGACGAGCGGCGACATCATGCGTTGGGATTTCATCCAACCCAACGGCTCGGTCTATTTCACGCAAAACCACACCTGGGCCGCCAGCGGTAACTTTTGTATTTCGCTGAGAATGAATATCGCAGGCACGTCAGCAGCTTCGTTGTTGGGCAATTGGCAGGCGCGCGTTTATTACAAAGACACTTTAATTGTGACTAACAATTTCACGATTGGCACGAGTGCTGCGACTGAAACCGTTCCGCGCCATCGCGTGGATAAGGCGCGCCGCGTGCCAAATTGATGAGCATTGCTTTTACTAATTGGCGCGTGCTTGAATTCACCACCGCATGAAAATTCTATCTTTCGCTTTTTCTTTACTGCTGGGGCTGATTGGCTTGATGTCGGTCAGCGCCCAGGTTGCGCCGCCCAAACCGCTGGCACCGCTGCCTTCGCCCGCGCAACTCGCGTGGCAACAGTTGGAGTATTACGCCTTCATCCATTTCGGCATGAACACCTTCACCGATCACGAGTGGGGCGAAGGGCGCGCTGGGGCTGACAATTTTAATCCGACAGCATTCGACGCGCGACAGTGGGCGCGGGTGGTCAAAGCCGCAGGCATGCGCGGCATTATCATCACCGCCAAACATCACGACGGCTTTTGTTTATGGCCTTCGGCAACGACGGAATATTCCGTCAAGGCTTCGAAATGGCGCGAAGGCAAAGGCGATGTGTTGAAAGACCTGTCGGCGGCTTGCAAAGAATACGGCTTGAAGTTTGGCGTATACATCTCGCCGTGGGATCGCAATCATCCGCTCTATGGCACGCCGAAATATAACGCGCTTTACCAGGCGCAGTGGCGCGAGTTGCTGACGAATTATGGCGAAGTTTTTGAATCGTGGCTTGACGGCGCGAACGATGGCAAGAAACGGATGACCTATGATTTCTGGGGATTCTTCTCGACGATCAAGGCTTTGCAACCGCGTACGATTATTTTCAGCGACGCCGGGCCAGACATTCGTTGGGTAGGCAACGAGCGTGGCTTCGCGGGCGAAACCAACTGGTCGCCGCGGGATAACGCAGGCACGTTCCCCGGCTTTGCCGACGAAAAGCAATTGAACGTTGGCGATGAAAACGGTAAGACGTGGCTGCCCGCTGAATGCGACGTTTCGATTCGCCCTGGCTGGTTTTATCACGCCAACGAAGACGACAAGCTCAAGTCGGTCGAACAACTGATGAACATCTATTACAGCTCGGTCGGACGCAACGCTAACCTGTTGCTGAACCTTGGCGTAGACCGGCGCGGCCTCATCAACGAAAACGACGAACGCCGTCTGATGGAATTCAAAGCTGCACGCGAAGCTGAATTCAAAAACAAAATTGCCGTTCGTCGCGCGACGGCGACGAATAGGCGCGGCGCGGCGTTCAATGCTGACAAGGCGACGGATGACAACGCGCAAAGCTATTGGGCCACCGCTGACAGTGTGACCGAAGCGGCGCTCGAATTGGATTTTGGCGCAGAGGTCGAGCTCAATCGCTTGTTGATTCAGGAACACATCGCGCTCGGTCAGCGCGTTAAAAAGTTTTCTGTCGCGGTTTGGCGCAACGGCGCTTATGAAACCATTGCGTCAGCGACGACGATTGGATTCAAGCGGTTGTTGCGCTTGCCGCTCGTCAAAACCAATAAACTCAAACTCACAATCGAAGCCGCGAAAGGCTGCCCTACGATTAACAACGTGGCGGTCTATCGCGCGCCTTAACGCACCAGAACCATTGCCACAGAGGCTCAGAGATTTATGTTTGGGAATTGAATACCCGCTTTGGCTTGAGTGGGATTTCGCCACAAAAAAGCACAAGAGCCACAAAAAGGTAAAAAAAGTTTTTGTGGCTCTTGTGCCTTTTTGTGGCGAAATCTCTTACAGATAAAGACGCACATCAAATTTCCGAACACGCTCTAACGTAAGTTAAAAATCTGTGCTTCGCTCTGTGTCTCAGTGCCTCTGTGGCAATGGTTCTGGTGTAGACCACCGTTCGCAATCGTTCGGACTAGCAGTTTCCCGAACCTTGCGACCCTTACACCTGAGAACTGCTATGCAAAATGCTGCTCCGTTGCCAATTGCCGCTGATGCCGAACTCGCCGAACGCACGCGCCGCCGCGTGATGCGCCGCCTGTTGCCGTTTTTGCTGCTGCTTTATTTGATTGCTTACATTGACCGCACCAACATTGGCGTAGCCAAGTTGCAAATGCAGGGCGATTTGGGATTCACCGAATCCGTGATCGGATTTGGCGCGGGTATTTTTTTCCTCGGCTATTTCCTGCTCGAAATCCCCGGTACGTTGATCGTCGAACGCTGGAGCGCCCGCAAGTGGATCGCTCGCATCATGATCTCGTGGGGCATCGTCGCTACGTTGATGGGTTTTTTGGGAATGGGGCCGCTCAACTTCTTCGGCCTGAAAACGCAATTTTACAGCCTGCGTTTCATTTTGGGTTTAGCCGAAGCGGGTTTCTTCCCCGGCATCATCGTCTATTTGTCGCACTGGTTTCGCTATGAAGATCGCGGCAAAGCCAAAGCCAAATTCGTCATCGGCATTCCGCTCGCCACTGTCATCGGCGTGCCGCTGTCACGTTTGATTTTAGAAAACGTGCATTGGGCGGGGCTGCCCGGCTGGCGCTGGGTGTTCATTCTCGAAGGCATCCCTTCGATTTTGCTCGGTATTATTGTGCTGTTTTATTTGACCGACCGCCCCGAACAAGCCAAATGGCTGCCCGAAGACGAAAAGCAATGGCTGGTCGGCGAACTGGCGCGCGAGAAAGCGCAAAGATCAGCCACTGGCGGATCCGATCTGGGCGCAGCCTTTCGGCATCCGCAGATTCTTTTGCTGACCTTGCTTTATTTCTTTATCGTCACGGGCAATTACGGTTTGAATTTCTTTCTACCTTCGATCACGAAAAGCATGAAAGGTACGTCAATTCTGATGCAGACGATTTTAACGACCTTGCCTTACGTCTTTTGCATCGTCGCCATTTTGCTGGTTGGCCCTTCCTCCGACCGCACGGGCGAACGCCGCTTGCACACCGCCGTGCCAGCGTTGCTCACCGGCATAGGGATGGCGCTTTGTGTGCTGGCGGGCGACTACTTCGGACTCGTCGTCCTGGGGCTTTGCCTGGCCGGACTTGCACCGGGTGGCTATCCGGCATTTTGGTCGCTGCCTTCGGCGTTTTTGACTGGATCGGCAGCCGCAGG
>JANNUY010000615.1:0-14172 GCA_031414155.1 Acidobacteriota bacterium | reverse complement strand
GGGGCGCAACGGCTTTCAAGTTTGCCGCGATCTCAAGACCGCGCCTGACACCAAAGCGACGCCGATCGTTATGCTGACGACCAAAGATCAACCCAGCGACCGGTTCTGGGGCATGCGTCAAGGAGCCGATGCTTACTTGCTGAAACCCTGCAATCAAGATGAATTGCTGTCCACTATCGCCCGATTGATCTAGCCTGATTGATCTAGCCCGATTGATCTAGTACGTGGCACATAGACGCTCTGGTTCGCGTAGCTTTGACCAAGCGTGACAGTTCGCGTTCGTCTGGGCTACGACGTGTGTTCGCGCGAGATTGACCGTGAGAACTATCAGTAGTTCTGAATCGGTCGGGAGTCTTATTAAATGGATGGAAAAACTTTGACCTCGCATCCTGCACAGTTCGCGTCGTTGGGCGCGCAACCAGCTTTGTCTGCGGCGCTCGAAGAATTGCAGGCCGCACAAGCCAGCCAACCGGCAGAGGCTAATCAGGCTGCCCACGCTTCGTTGTTCGCGGCAGCGCCGACCACTGTGACGCCAGCGGTTCAACAGGCTCTGTCAGGCGTGAGCGCGCGTGAACTATTGGACGAATTGCGTACCGGCAGGCTGGCAGTAGAGCGGGCCTTTCTTGAACGCGCGCGCACAACGTTGGCAGAAACCGCGCCACCGGAAGCGCCCCCAGTGTTTAGCGCGCCGATGGCGCAACCGCAGACTCCGCAGGTTTTTCAGGAAGTCGCGCCGACCGCAGCGCCTGAGGCGGCAACGCCAGCGCCAATTGAACCTGTGCCAGTTGAATCTGTGCCAGTTGAATCTCTGGCAGTAGCGCCAGTGGCCGTCGCAGCAACTGAACCAGAGAAGCATTTGATTTTTGCGTTGGGTGAGTTGCGCTATGCCGTGCCGCTCGATCACGTCGTCGAGATTGCTGAACTTGAACAGTACACGCCGGTGCCGAACGTGCCTGATTGGATTTTGGGCATTACCAATTTGCGCGGCGACATTCTTTCACTCGTTGATCTCAACGCCTTGTTCGGCGAATCAACCGGCGAAGTGCCGCGCGGCAGCAGTCTGCTGGTGGCGCAAACCAACGCCGGAGATTTGACCACTTGTCTGGTCGTAGACCGTGTTTATGGCGTGGTCAACGTCACGCCTGATCAGGTGCAAAAGCTGGATCAAGTCGCCAATCATACGTTGGCGCAACACACGCGCGGTTATGTTCACCACGCGGGAGATTTGTTGAGTCTGCTCAATCTCGAAGGCTTGTTGCGTGCGTTTGAATTGCACGCCGCCGCTTAGCCTGCTCGTTTATCGCATCCCTCCGCACACCATTCCGGCGTCACACCGACGCACACCATTTCTTACATCCCCGCTTCGTCATCTTTGCCTATCACGGTCGGCAGTGGGCTTGAGTTTTAGTTTCTGAAAAAGAGGAACCTTTTATGAATTTGCAGTTTCCGCAACCGAAAACCATTCAGCAAAAGATCGCGCTCTGGACGGGCGGAGCTTTGCTCGCCACGATTACAGCCTTCGTGTTGTATTCGACTTACAACGCGCGTTCTGAAGCCATCGAAAACGCTAAGACTGCCGCGACTTACATCGCAAAAGACGAAGCCAGTAAGGTGAAAAACGAAATCGAACAGGCCATGATCGCCGCCCGCACCACGGGTGAGGCGCTCAAGCAAATCAAGAACAAGAACAACCCGATTTCGCTTTCGCGCGATGAAGTCAACGCGATGTTGCGTTCGGTCAACGAAAGCCATCCGCAATTTGTGGGCACGTATACCAATTGGGAACCCAACACCTTTGACGGACGCGACAGCGAATTCGCCAACAAACCCGGCCACGACAAGACCGGGCGTTTCCTGCCTTACTGGGAAAAGAACGCCGCTGGTGCAGTGCAAGTGACGCCTTTGGTTGATTACGACAAAGAAGGCCCAGGCGACTATTACCAGATTCCAAAACGAACCAAGCAGGAAAGCATCGTCGGCCCGTATGAATACCCGGTAGCCGGTAAAATCGTGACGATGGCATCGTTGGTGGAACCCATCGTGGTGGACGGCCAATTTTACGGCATTTCCGGCGTAGACCTTTTGCTCGACTTCCTGCAAGCGCAATCCGACAAGGTCAACATTTACGACAAGACCGGCCAGTTGATTCTGCTCAACAACGAAGGCGTGATTTCGGCTATGACAGGCCGCCCCGAACTCGCCAATAAAAAGCTGTCAGAAAAGCTACCTGACTTGAGCGGCATTCTGCCGATGGTCAAAGCGGGGCGCGAGTCGGTGGAATTAGTCGGCGACAAGTTGCGGGTGGTCGTGCCGTTGCAAATCGGTGTGACGACGACACCGTGGGCAGCTTGCATTTTGATTCCGCGCGACAAAATCACGGCATCCGCTACGTCGTTGGCATTGAAACAAGCCTTTATCGGTTTGGCCTTTAGTTTGTTGGCGTTGGCAGCCTTGTGGTTTTTGGCGAGCCGTATCGCGCAACCGATTCAAGCGGCGGCGCGTTTTGCCAATCAGGTGGCGACCGGCCAAGCCGTAGACAAGATCGCTATTTCTTCAGAAGACGAAACCGGCCAGTTGATTCGCTCGATGAACAGCATGTTGGACAGTAACAATACGCTGTTGCAGACGCGCGATGACAAAGACCGCATTCAAATGAGCGTGATGAAGCTGCTCAACGATGTGAGTTCGGTGGCCGACGGCGACTTGACCCGTCAGGCCGACGTTTCATCTGACGTAACGGGTGCGATTGCTGATTCCTTTAACGTAATGACGGGGCAGTTGCGCCAGATCATCGGCAAGGTGCAAGCCGTGTCGAGCGCGGTCAATCAGTCGGTCAGCGAAACGCAAGGGCAAACGGCCTTGCTCGCACACGAGACCGAACAGCAAGCCGTGCAAATCATCGAGACTTCGCAGGGCGTATCGCAGATGGCGCAATCCATTAAAGAAGTCTCGGTGATCGCCGAAACTTCCAAGCGCGTGGCCGAGCAATCGCTCATCACGGCGCGCGACGGAGCCGCCAAAGTCGAAAGCACCATTCAAAGCATGGGCAACTTGCGCGATCAGGTGCAGGAAACCTCGAAACGCATCAAGCGCCTCGGCGAAAACTCACAAGAGATTGGTGAGATCGTGCAATTGATCGGCGATGTCGCCTATCGCACCTCGGTGCTGGCGCTGAACGCTTCGATTCAAGCGGCGCGCGCCGGTGAAGCAGGACGCGGATTCGGCGTGGTAGCTGAGGAAGTCGAACGCCTCTCGAAACGTTCGACCGAAGCCGCCAAGCGCATCGCCGAACTCGTCAAGACCTCGCAAGCCAGCACCAACGACGCCATCGCCTCGATGGAAGAAAACACCCGCAGCGTGGTCGAAAGCACGGTCTTTGTGCAGGAAGCAGGTCAGGCGCTTGAAAACATGGAAGGCGTCAACCGCAAACTGGCCGAGATGATCGGTTCGATCACGGTGATGGCCGAACGCCAGGTGCAGGAATCTGAAGCCGTAGCCCAAACCATGCTGAACATTTCGCAAGCGACGCAAGGCACGGCTGAGGGCATTAAGCAATCGGTCAACACGGTCAACCAATTGGCCGAACTCGCCGACGACTTGCAAGGTTCCGTCGCTTCGTTCCGCGTTAACAAGCAGGTCGCTTCACCAGTGCAGTCCGCCACGCGCACGCTCACTGGCAAGGCGCGCGCTGCGCTCAAGGCATAGTCAAAAATGGGTAGGGCAGGTTTTCAACCTGCCCTACCCATTCACACATTCGTAAGCAACATAAACCCGCCCCCGCAGTGCTACCAGCACGCTCAATGGCGTAAGAAGGTCGTTAAGGAGATACGATGCAACTCAGACTCAATTTCCTGAATAACTTAAAAATTCAGCGGAAGCTCTTGTTGATTCCTGTCGTGATGGCTATCCCGATTATTTATATTTTTAGCCAATACTGGGGGGAAAAAACCGCTGACATCGGGTTCACCGGCAAAGAGCAACTCGGCGTCGAATACCTCGCGCCGTTGCGCACGGCGCACTTCAACATGGTGCGTTTTCGCGCGCTGACCCAGGCGATGTTGCGCGGGGCCAATACGGCGCAAGGGCCGCGCGCCGAAGCAATGACTGCCGTGGATAAGGAACTCGCCACCGCCGAAGCGTTGGACGGGCGCGTTGCCGCCGGTTACGGCCAGAATTACGGCGCGCTGCTCGAAGCCACCAGTTCGCTCAAGGCCATTCAGCAAAAATGGAGCCAGTTGAAAAGCCGCAGCACGGGCAACGCCGCTGACCTGTTTAACGAAAGCTCGCAACTGATTCAGGCCACTGACGAATTCATGCGCCAGGTCACTGACAAATCAAACCTGACGCTCGACCCCGATGCCGACTCTTACTATCTGATGGACATCAGTTCGTTTCAGATGCCGGAAATTTTTGAGAACATCGGGCAGATTGGCGGTCTCAGCGGAGGCATCGCCGCCGCGAAAAACATCACGGCGGAAGAGCGCGCGCAAATCGGATTTTTGCAGCGCCAACTCGAAGGCAGTTTGACGAACTTCAAGAGCGCTTTCGATAAAACGCAAGCTGCCAACCCGGTGTTGCGCGACAGTTATGCGGGCAAGATTGACGGTGAAGTGCGCGAAGTGCGCGATTTCAATGCCTTCGTGACCAGCCAGTTATTGACGCCGTCAACCATCACCGCCGACGCGCTGCAACTGGTCAATCGCAGTTCGCAACTGGCCGACCGCTTGCGCACGCTGGAAGACACCGTCACGACCGATCTGGGCAAACTGCTCACCAAACGCGGCGACACGCTGTCGAGCGGTCGTAACTTCTCGTTAGGCTTAAGCCTTTTCTTCTTGTTGCTGGCCGCTTTGGCGACTTATCTCGTCACGCGCGCCATTCTCAGTCAGACCGAACAGATCACCGGCCTGATCGTCGAAGTCGAAAAAGGCAATTTCGATAAACGCATTCCCGTGCAATCCACTGACGAACTCGGTCGCACGGCCAAAGCCTTTAACTCGATGCTCGACAACACCAAAGGCCTGATGCAATCGCGCGATGAACGCGACCGCATTCAAAACTCGATCATGAAGCTGCTCGACGAAGTAGCCAACGTGGCGGACGGCGACTTAACCGCCGAAGCCGAAGTGACCGAAGATATGACCGGCGCTATCGCTGACGCTTTCAATTTCATGATCGTCAACTTGCGCGAACTCATCGGCAAGGTGAAAGGCGTGTCTTCGCAACTCAATGCGACGACGACCGACTCGGCCTTGCACTCTGAACGCCTCGCGCAAGGTTCGCAGGAACAGTCTGAACGCATCACGCAAACCTCGACGGCTTTGACCGAAATGTCTGCGCAAATTGTGCGCGTTTCGCAATCGGCTGAATCGTCGGCGCAAGTAGCCGAACAGTCGCTTTCGACCGCGCGCAAAGGTTCTGAAGCCGTGCAAAACACGGTCGAAGGCATGCACCGCATTCAAGAGCAGGTGCAGGAAACCTCGCGCCGCATTCGCCAACTGGGCGAGCGTTCGCAAGAGATCGAAGAAATCGTGCGCCTCATCGAAGAAATTACTGATCGTACCGGTGTGCTGGCCTTGAACGCTTCGATTCAAGCCTCGGCGGCGGGCGAATACGGATACGGATTCGGCGTGGTCGCCTCAGAAGTCGAACATCTCGCCACCCGTTCGGCAGAAGCGACCAAACGCATCAGCAGTTTGATTCGCGCCATTCAAAGCGGCACGAGCGAAGCCATCACCGCTATGGACGAAGTGAAACGCGAGGTGATCAACGGCGTGACCGTCGCCCACTCCGCCGGTGCTTCGCTGCACGAAATCGAAGCGGTTTCGACGCAACTCGCCAATCTCGTGCGTTCGATCTCGCACGCGACACAACAACAGGCGCGCGGTTCAGAAGCGTTGTCGGGCACGATGGGACAACTCGCGCAACTCACCAACCAAACCACCACGGGCGTGATGCAATCGGCACTCACCGTGCGCAATCTGGCTTCGTTGGCCGATGACCTGCGGTCTTCGGTTTCGTCCTTTAAGGTCGCCGAGCAGGAAGAGGAACTGAATGCCAGCGGCACGTTGGGCAGTGCGCGCGAGGTGCTGATGGCACAGGCTGCCGCGCGTACCACGCGGTAAGGGCGGTAAGAACGGTAAGGTCGGTAAGGTCAAGTGGCACCAGATGCTGTCTGGTGCCACCTCCCATAACTTCGTTAGGAAAGTGCGATGAACGAATATCAAAACCACACTGCGGGCCAAAGCAATTTCAATCAGCCTTCGGGCGCAGGCAATATGTCAGGCTCGCTGATTACGCCGGAATTGCTGCATAGTTTTGTCGTCGAAGTGAAAGGCTATCTGCCGCGGCTCGAAAGCGGCATTGCCGATTTCTTCCAGCAACCGGCGGCCATGGAACGCCTCGCCGAAGCGCATGGCTACGCGCACACGATCAGAAAGGCCGCGCAGGTTATCGGCATGACGCCGCTGGCGAATATCGCCGAACGCCTGCAACTGTTGCTCGAAAAGCTCGCCATTGGCGGCTTGCCGCTCGACGCGCAATGTTATTACGGCTTTCAGCAAATCATCGCACAGATCGGCATTTACTTAGATCATTCCGCTGTCGGCGGAGCCGTGCCTCCCACGGCATTGGTCGAAGCCATCTACGCTATGGAAAACCATAACAACGTCGTCTATGTGCCGGAACTAGCAGCGGTGGTTGCACCTCCTGCGGCTGAATCAATTAGTCCGCCGCAGATTTATGTGTTGTCGGAAGAGTACGGCGAAACGTCGGAAGGCACGCCCGCAGGCCAAGCCGAAGAAGCGCCGCAGTATTTCGCCGAACCCACCATCTATGCTTCCCAAACGGCTTCCCAAACGGCGCGCAATTCGGGACGTTTGAGCGTACCGCCCGCCGCGACCGAGGCTTACGAAGCGCAGCCGGTGAAAGCCGATCTGCCGCCGGTTTACGTGCTGACGCCGCAATACGACGCCGCGCAACCGGTCGCGCCAGTTGCTGTTGAGGCGGCAATCATTGAGACGCACACAGAAGCTGTCGCGGAACCGATTGCCGAAGCCGCACAATTCGTAGCGACAAGGCCCGAATGGTGGTCGCAGGAATACGTGCAAGAGGCCGTGGAAGTGTCACCGAATGCGATCACTGCGCATCTCACACCTTTGCCTGTTGAAACTTTGGTTGAAACTTTGGTTGAAACTTTGGTCGAAACCTCTATGGAAGCCGCTAACGCCCCGGCTGAAACTTTGGTTGAACCTTTGGTTGAGCCTTTGACTGAAGCTCCGGCTTACCACTGGCCGCAAGCACCTGCGCTTGATTCGCAAGCTGCGAACGCCTGGCCGTCAGCGGATCGGATGATCTATGAGGAAGCTCAGTTTGAGAACCTCGTTGCGTTAGAAGTGCCGGTTGTCTCGTCTATCGAAGATGACGCCCCGCGAGTTTTCGCGACAATTTCCGCCGACGCGCTCACCGAAGAATTGCGCAAAACGGCAGAACTGCCGATCATTCGGTTGCAAGCGGGTTCGTTCGCCGACTCACCTGATGAATCGTTTGACGACTCGCCTATTGAATCATTTGATGAATCATTTGATGAATCGTTTGACGAATCCGTCGTACCGGAAGCGTTGTCGATTTTCCCGCTGCCACCGCCCGCACCGCCGATATATCCTCCACCATTTCCGGCATCATTTAAGACGGCAATCGTCTTCGAAGAAGCCACGCCGTATTGGCAAGTTGTGGAGCAAGACGAAATGGCTACGGAAGAGTTGCTGTCCGCGCTGACTGTTGAGCCGATAGCTGTTGAGCCGGTAGCGATTGAATTGGTGGCTGAGCCGGTAGCTATTGAACCGGTAACTGTTGAATTGGCGGCTGAACCGATAGCTGTTGAACCGATAGCTGTTGAATTGGTGGCTGAACCAATTGCTATTTCCGAATTGCCTATCGAACCGGCCTTTACGGACGAATCGTTCGCGCCCGCGCCAGAAGCGCACGTTTCATCATCTCGCGTTTCATCAAGGCTGGCCGAGCGATTGGTCGAAATATTTGCGCCTGAAGCGCCAACTGCTGGCAACCATGTTGCTGACGACCATAACGAGGCTTTCTGGATGAGCGCTTCCGGTTCGTTGTCGGCACTCTCGCCGCCGCCGCGTTCTGACTGGGCGGCGCGTTATGCGCAACCCGAAGCGCGTGCGGCCACGGTTGAAGCGTCGCCGGAAGCGTGGTTGGAAGCGCCGCCGTCGCAGGCGATTGAGTCCTTCACGCCTGAGTCACCGTTAGTGTCAC
The DNA here is from genome assembly GCA_031414155.1 of Acidobacteriota bacterium. Lineage (GTDB taxonomy): Bacteria > Acidobacteriota > Blastocatellia > RBC074 > RBC074 > JACPYM01. The sequence continues at coordinate 5,895 of JANNUY010000615.1, read as the reverse complement.
CGTTAGTGTCACCGTCAGTGTTGGGCGAAGAAGCCATCGTACCGACGGTTCAGCTCGCAATGACTGAGCCGGAACTTGCTCCATTTTATGCTTCATCTGGCGTAACAGAGCCGATTGTTGCGTCACCAGTTGTTACAGATACCTTTATTTCGTGGGAAGGCGAAGAGCGTGCGCGCACGTCTTTCGACGCCAAGACCGTGTGGGGACAGCGTCCCACGGCGTCGTTGGAATTGTCTGGCACCTTGTCGTCGCTGGCTGCGTCGGATGCCCCGCGCGACCCGTTCGCGGCGTTGCTCGATCAACTCATTCCGAACAATGACACTCATAAGAACGAGTCAGCGCCCGTTACGCCTGTTAGTTTCGAAGCTGTCGCGCCGGTCGCTTTCGAGACGCCGCAACCAGTTGCTCTAACGCAGGAGGTATTTGCGCAGGAGGTATTGGCGCAAGATGTTTTCGCTGATGACTTCCTTGAATTGGAAGAAGCAGTAGAAGCCGCGCCCGCGCCTGTCGCTGCTTCCAGCGGCACTGGCAGCAGCCCGGATTGGGACGTGCCTGCCGAATTGCTCGAAGTCTTCCTGCCGGAAGCCGAAGAGCATTTGACGGTGATTACGACTTCGTTGCCGAAGCTCGCGGCGCACCCAGACAACAAGGCGTTGTTGCAGGAAATCCGCCGCAGTTCGCACTCGCTGAAAGGTTCGTCAGCGGTCGTCGGCTTCCTCGGCATCACCAAGCTGGCGCACCGCATGGAAGACCTGCTCGATTTGCTTTATGACGGCGAGTTGACGCTCACCTCTGAAATGCTCGACCTGTTGTTCTCTTCGACCGAAGCGCTCGACAACCTGCTCAACAGCAAGTCAGAACCTGAACTGATCGGTTCGCTTTACGCCACTTATGACCGCCTGCTCGCAGGCCACGCCGAAGCGGAATCGTCTTCCATGCAAATGCAACGTGAAGCGCAACGCGAGATGGAAGCAGAGGAAAGAGCCGCCGCAGAAGAGGCTAACGAAGAAGCGGCTAAAGTCTCAGCCGCGCCGAGCTTTGCGACGGCGAATGCCTTGAACCAATTCCCCAGCCAATCTTCGAGTTTGAGGGGGAACTTGAACGAAACCCTGGCGTTGCGCGCGTTGGATTTGGTTGCGGAATCAAGCGAACTCATTGCCGCCGCTACCAAACAAGTCGAGGAAGCCGAACAGGAAGCGGCGCTGTTGCCGTTGATTCCTGCGGCGCTGAAGCTGGCTCAAGCGCCCGCCCCTGCTTTCAGTCAGGCAGCTTCCAGTCAAGAAGATGCCAAAGACATGTCGCAATCGGTCATCAGTCGCGGCAATTACGTACGCGTGCCGATTGAGCGGCTTGATTCGGTGGTCAAACTTGTCACTGAGTTGATCGTCAATCGGGCTACGCTCGAACAGAACATGGGGCATTTCGTGCGCCAACTCGAAGAGTTGCGCGGCAATGCGTTGCGGCTCAATCGCGTCGCCAACCGCATGGAAGTGCAATACGAAGCCAGTACGCTGGGCAGCGGGTTGCAATCGGTTAAAGCAGGCGGCAGCGTTTTCACAAATGCCTTGCCCAACGCTGGTCAGGCTGCGGGCAAAGTGCTGACCGCCAAGCTGGCTTCGCAAGTCGTGAGCGGCAACAACTACGGTTTCGACGCGCTCGAATTCGACCGCTACACCGAGTTCCATTTGCTGTTGCGCGAACTGACCGAGTGTGCGGGCGATATGCAAACGATGGAGCGCGAGTTGCGCACCATTCGTGAATACTTTGAAAGTGCGCTCAACCGGCAAGGCCGCTTGAACAGCGAAATGCAGGATCAACTGATGCGCTTGCGCATGTTGCCACTGGCTTCGCTGTCGTCGCGCTTGCATCGCACGGCGCATCAAGTCGCGCAACAAAGCAACAAACAGGTCAGTTTCATTCTCGAAGGCGAAGACACGCGCCTCGACAAAACAGTGATCGAAGAGATGACCGATCCGTTGTTGCACATTTTGCGCAACGCGGTTGATCACGGCATAGAACCGGCAGCCACGCGCCTGGCGCAAGGCAAAGCGCCGCAAGGCACCGTACGCGTGCGCGCTTATCACGAAGGCACGCAAACCGTCATTCAAATCACGGACGACGGCGGCGGTTTGCACCCCGAACGCTTGCGCGCCAAAGCTATTCAAACCGGCGTGGTGTCAGCCGCTGACGCGGTCAAGCTAACGGATGACGAATTGTTCGCGTTGATCTTCTTGCCCGGTTTCAGCACCGCCGCCGAGATCAGCGAAATTTCAGGACGCGGCGTCGGCATGGATATCGTCAAGACGACCATTCAACGTTTGAAAGGCCGCATTGATCTTGATTCCAAAATCGGCATCGGTACGACCTTCACCATTCGGCTGCCGATGACGCTCGCGGTGATGCGCGCGTTGCTGGTCAAATCGCACAAACAGACCTTTGCGATTCCGCCCGTCGGCTTGCAGCAAATCGTCAAGCTCACGCCCGACATGCTCGACCGCGTAGGCGAACAGCAAGTCATTCGCGTCAACAACAAACTCTTCCCGTTGCTGCAACTCGGACGCTTGCTCAATCTCAAACGCAGCGCCGCCAAGCCCGAAGGCGCGCAACTCGCGCTCATCATGAGTTTGGAAGACCGCCACTTCGCCATCGCCGTGGACGAAACCCTCGGCGGACGCGATGTCGTGGTCAAAAATCTCGGCAATCACATCCGCGAAGTGCGCGGCATCACGGGCACTACGTTAATGGGCGATGGCAGCGCGGTGTTGATTCTTAACCTGCCTGAACTCATACGCGATTCGCTGCGTCCGGCTTCGGCCATGACCAGGCAACCACCGACGACTCAACGTCCGCGCGTGCGTCCGTCCGTCGAGCAACGTGGCCCGCTGAATGTCATGGTCGTGGACGATTCGCTTTCTGTCCGTCGCGTGCTGGCTAACCGCATGAACGCCGTCGGCTGGAAACCGATTCAGGCCAAGGACGGCCTCGATGCGCTCGAACAGTTGCAACACAGCACCCGTTTGCCCGACACCATTTTGCTCGACATCGAAATGCCGCGGATGGACGGGTACGAATTCTTGAGTGCGCTGCGCAAGAATCCTGATTACGCTGCGATTCCGGTCGTGATGATTACGTCACGCGCCGGACAGAAACACCGTGACCGTGCGTTTGAATCAGGCGCGAACGAATATCTCGTCAAACCTTATCAGGACGACCAGTTGCTTTCGCTCATCCGTCGTCTCGCGCAAGTCGAATAAACGCCCCTTGCCTGCCATAAAAAAGCCGCGCCGCGTTCCTTCTTTCTCATCACTCGCCTTGCGAGAACTGAGAGAAAAGGAACGCGGCGCGGCTTTTTGTTCAGGCGGACGCGACGTTCGCGCGCTCCGCTTTATTTGGCGCACGGCAACCGCTCCTGTAAACTGCGTGTCATTCACCGCAAGAAATCTTTACACAATCTTGTATGCACATAGCCCGCCGCCCATTCGTTGTTACGGCTCCGCTGGCTTTCGCCGGGTCGAGTTTCACTGCGCGAGCAGCGCGCTGGCGCGGCTAACTTCATACAAGTACCAGGTCGAATATCGTGAAGCCCTCGTCACTGAGAAATAAACCATGCTGCCGCGTCTGTTAATCGTTTGCGCATTCCTGTTCGCCTTGCCCGTAACCTCGCCGGTGGTTGCACAAACACTCACTCTGCCCAACGGACTCGCGCTCGACGCGCACGGCAATCTTTACATTTCAGACATCGGCGCGCATTGCGTCTTTATGGTTAGGCGCTTATCACCAACCGGCAAGCTCATTGTTGTAGCAGGCACTGGCACTGCCGGATTCAGCGGCGATGAAGGGGTGGCGACGAAAGCGCAACTCAACGCGCCGCACGATCTCGCCTTTGATGCCGCAGGCAATTTGTTTATCGCTGACACGGGCAATTCGCGCATCCGCAAAATTGATCGGCGCGGACGCATCACGACCGTAGCGGGTAGCGAAAAGGATTCGCTCAACAATCCGCAAAGCATCGCATTCGATAGCATAGGGAACTTGCTGATCGCCGACACTTATAACCACGTCATTCGTCGTATGGATAAAGAAGGCGCGCTCACGATCATTGCCGGAACCGAACCCGGTCACGGCGGCGATGGTGGCCCTGCCCTCAAAGCACAAATCAATCTCACGATGGCCGTAACCGCCGCGCCTGACGGCAACGTATTCATCAGCGATGCCGCCAACAGCCGCATCCGACAAATTACGCCGGACGGCATCATCAAAACCATTGTTGGTTACGGCCCCGCGCAAGACACTTATGGCGGAGGTTACGCGGGCGATAACGGCCCGGCGGCGAAAGGCAAAATCTTTTCGGTGACCGATTTGAAATACGCTGATGGTAAGCTCTGGCTCGTTGACAGCGGCAACCAACGCATTCGCGTCATCGAAAACGGTACGATCAAAACCCTAGCGGGTACGGGCAAACTGGGTTGTACCGCAGCAGGAAAAGCGGCAGCGGAAACCGATTTGAATTCGCCGCAGAAAATTGCCGTAGCGCGCGACGGCAGCTTTTATCTGAGTGATCGCGCCAATGGCCGCGTGTTGAAAGTAGACGCGCGTGGCTTCGTGAAAACTGTGATCGCCAAACCGTAAAGGTTACGCGGCACATTCACTTTCAAACATTCTCAATGCTCCATTTTCAATCCTCCATTTTTGACAGGAGGCATTGTGTGAAAAGAAGGATTCGTTATGCGCATCAAGTCGCTGCTTAAAACATTCGTTCTCACGACTGGCTTCGGTTTGCTTGTATGGTCAAGCCTGCCTGCGTCACACGCTCAACAACCCGCGAAGCCGATGCCGAGCGAACATACGCTCAAGACCGAACGCCCCGACAAACAAGTCAGCGACCTCACGCGCGAAGTCGCCGCCAAATTGCCGCAGGCCAATTCAACCGCTGCCATCACGCGCCGCAACTTGATTGACGAACACCTTTTCACCGCGATGGCGAAAGACGACATCCCGCACGCCGCATTGACGAATGATTACGAATTCTGTCGCCGCGTCTATCTCGACTTGATCGGACGCATTCCTACGACCGAACAGTTGTTGTCGTTCGTGCAAAGCAAAGACGCAGGCAAACGCGACAAGCTGATTGACGCGCTGATTGATTCGCCCGAATGGGTAGCGCATTGGGGTTATTGGTTCGGCGATTTGTTGCGCGTCTGCGGCAATCGCATCGGCAACCCTACGCTCAAGCATTTCGACGCATGGATTCGTGATTCACTCAAGACCGGCAAGCCTTACGACAAGTTCGTAACCGAGATGCTGACGGCGGACGCGCCGAATACGAACTGGATGCCCGACGCGGCGGCGAGCGGATTCTTGACGCGCTGGCACGTCACGGGTACGACGATGTACAACGACAATTACGAAGACACCGCCGACGAAATCATCGTTAACGCTTCGCGCCTCTTTCTCGGCATCAACTATCAGTGCATTTCGTGTCACGGCGGCAAGGGCTTTCTCGAAAAAGTCAGCCTCGATCTCACGCCCAAAAAACGCAGCGAGTTTTGGGCGATGTCGGCTTTCTTCGGCAAAACCAAAGTTCGCGTCGTGACTTATCAAGACCGTTACACCGTGACCGAAGACGGCGCGGGTTATGACACCAAAGGCTGGAGCCAAGTGCGCTTGCAACGCGACGGCACGGGCGCGATTCATCCGGCGTTTATTCTGTCAGGCGAGCAAGCCGATTTGTCGAAACCGCTGCGTCCGCAGTTCGCACGAATGCTGACCACGCATCCGCAGTTTGCGCGCGCTACGGTCAATTTGATTTGGAAGCAGTTTTTCGGCCTCGGCATTGTTGATCCGGTGGATTCATTCGACATGGCGCGGCAAGACCCACGAGTGCAACTTCCTCAA
>JANNUY010000614.1:0-1657 GCA_031414155.1 Acidobacteriota bacterium | reverse complement strand
ACTGAAATCGTTGAGTCCGATGCGACGCACTTCCATCTCGTGATTAAGCGTCTTGATCGGGTCGTTGCCGTTGTCCCACAAACTCGCCAGCGGATGCGCCGCGCCCGCCGGACGCGCATCGGCATCGGCCAAAAACAGCATACCTCTACTCACACCCTCTTGAACGATCTTCCCTAACTCGGCGGCTTCGTCTGCACCTGACGGAAATTCACGATAGGCGAAGTTGACGGCGTATTTATCAAATTCGCCGATGCCGATGGCGTAAGCGTTCGACAGATCAATCTTGCCGTTTTTGAGGTCGGCTTGCGGCGCGGGGTAATCCATCACCGACCCACGATTGAAAGTGCTGGCCGCAAAGTTATGCGCGAATCCAATCGTGTGGCCGACTTCGTGCGCCGAGAGTTGGCGTATGCGCGCAAGCGACATGGCTTCAATGTCGCTGGTGTCCGCGAGATATTCGAGATCAGGCATCTGCGCCATCTCGCATTCATCCGTCATACCCATTCCTGACGAAGCATATTTGGGAATCATCCCCGTCCCCAACATAAAGTCCTGCCGAATGCGCAAGGAACCCAACGTGACGTGGCCTTTGATGATTTCGCCGGTGCGCGGGTCAACGACGCTCGCGCCATAAGACCAGCCGCGCGTCGAGCGATGCACCCAGTTGATGACGTTATAACGCACGTCCATCGGGTCGGCATCGGCGGGCAACACTTTGACCTGAAAGGCATTGCGAAACCCGGCGGCTTCATAAGCCTGATTCCACCACGAAGCGCCTTCAACCAAAGCATCGCGGATGATGGGCGGCGCGCCGTTGTCTACGTAATAAACGATAGGCTTGACGGCTTCGCTGATGGCGGCGTTCGGGTCTTTTTTCTGCAAGCGATGCCGAACGATCCAATGCTTTTCGATGGGTTCGTTAAACGGCGAGGCGTAATCATAAAACTCGAAATCCATTGCACTGACGCGCGGATCGAACTTGCGTGGTTTGTAGCCCGGTTCAGGCAAAGCGACGAACGAATGATGTTCGCGCACGGTCACGGCTGAGGCTGAAGGCGCTACGCTCGAAACCAATTGTCCGGCCTGCCCATCATTGCCGAAAGTCAGCGTGACTTCGATTTCGGTGTTGAACGGAAAGCCTTTGGTGCGCGGCAAATAAAAGGCGCTGCGATCATCGGCAACGCGATAATTACCCTGCTGAGCCTGGCGCAAACGGTCGGCGACGCCGTGCGCATCGCGCAGGAAAAAGTTCGTCGCGTCTACCAACACCTTGCCGTTCTCTTCGGCTTCGACCTTGAAGCCCCACAACACCGAACGCGCGAACGAATCGGCTACGGCCTGACGTTCGGCGGCGTTGTCGGTGAGCGCGCGATAACGATAGTTCGGCTGCGTCATCAAAACCTTTGGGCCGATGCGCTCAAAATATACGACGCGCTCTTGCCCCAACTGCCCGCGATCAAGGCCAATAGGGTTTGAGCCTACGCCAGCGGGCAAAGAGACTTGATAGAGCAGCTCTTGATTGAAACGCGAAATTTCAAGCCATAGCTTGCCGCTCGCCGCGTCCCAATAAAGCGGCATGTATCCATCTATTTTTTGCAGTCCAGCGGTTTTGCCTGAAATGGATTTGTCTTCGTTTTTCTGGGGATTAGATTGGCCG
>JANNUY010000613.1:0-15998 GCA_031414155.1 Acidobacteriota bacterium | reverse complement strand
TTGTCTGGCGTGTCGTTTGACGCGCTGAAGACCTGCTTAACAAACAACGCATTCGGATTTTCCTGTTATGACTTATCGCCCTGTTACGGCTTATCGCATGAATTCTATTGCTCGGCTTGCGGCTTCCTTAAAAAACCGTTTTTGGTTGATGTTGGTGCTGTTCGTGGCGTTGGTGGCCGCGTTGCTGGCGGGCTTGCTGGATGAAAGGCAGGTGGCGCGGGCGAGCGCGCAGCAAGGTTTTGTGGCCGCTGTGTCGGCGGCGAGTTATGAAACCACGCTTGCGCCTGACAGCATTGGCGCAGCTTTTGGCGTCAATCTGGCGGCGAGCGTAGCCGTAGGCGGCGATACTGATCCGAATACGCCGGGCGTGCAATTGCCGACGACGTTGGGCGGCACGCGCGTAGAAATTGCCGGGCGGGCAGCGGGTTTGTTTTTTGTCTCGGCGGCGCAAATCAATTTTTTAGTACCATCCGATGCGCCGACGGGCGTGCAACCGTTGCGCGTTACGACTAACAATGCGGGCGGCAGCGCGGTGTTGACCAGCACGGTGACGATCAATGCGACGGCTCCGGCGATTTTTACGGCGAATGCGAACGGCAGCGGTGCGCCGTCGGCGCTGGTGCTGCGCGTAGCGCCCAATGGCGCGCAAACTTACGAACCGGCGATTGTTTTCGACAATGTCCAGCAACGGCAGGTGAGCAACCCGATCAACTTGGGGCCGGAAGGTGAACAGGTTTTTCTGGTGTTATTCGCCACGGGCTTACGTCGCGCTCCCGATCCAAATCGCGATGGCAACGTCAATGAAAGCATTCATGTGGCGTTGGCGGGCGAAGACACGACCCCGCCTTATGTGGGTGTCGTACCCGGCTTAGTCGGACTTGATCAAATCAACCTGTTGTTGCCGCGTACCTTGATTGGGCGCGGTCGGATTACTTTGTCATTAGCGAGTGTGGGCGCAGGCGCGGGCGGCCCTTCGTCAAATGTCGTAGAGATTGATATCGCCGGACCGACGGGGACGAATCCGCCTACGGTGTCGGGCTTTGGCGCAGAGACCGCATTGGCCGGACAGATTTTTACGATTCAGGGCAATGGCTTTGCCAGCGTGGCTGACCAAAACACGGTGCGCATTGGCGGACTCGAAGCGCCGGTCGTCAACGCTACGGCAGGGCAACTCAACGCGCTGGTTCCTTTTGGCGTGGTGGGCGATGTCGTCACGGTGCGCACGAACACGGGCGAGACGCGCAGCAGTTCGCCGCTGGGCATTCGCACTTCAGTGAGCGGCGTCGTCGAAACCACCGGACGCCAGCCGTTGGCCGATGTGAGCGTGCAATTGATTTCACTGGCATCGGGTGCGCGCGTCACGACGCGCACAGGCGCGAACGGCGCGTTCGTTGCGGCGGATGTGCCGACGGGCACGCTGTTTTTGCGCGTGCAAGGTTCGAGCATCAGCGCGCAACCTGCGCTTGAAACGATTTCGTTGCCGGTGACGGCGGGTGGCAATCGGGACAATTCCTATCAGCAAACCATCTTCCTGCAACCGGTGACGGGCGTATCGGCGCAAGTCGGTGGCAGCGGATTTTCGGGCCCGGATGCTGACAAGGATGCCGAGACGATTACGCTGTCTTTACCAACCTATGGGCCGACGTATGCCGAAGAAGCCGAGCAACTGCCGGTGCGATTGCAGACTGGCAATGTCGTATTCGAGTTGCCCGCCAACGCGGCGGTGCGCTTTCCTGACGGTTCGACCAGCGGCGCGATTACGTTGACGCAAGTGGCGAGCAGCCGCGTGCCTGCCGGTTTTCCGGCGGGCGTATACAGTTCGACCGTCGTGCAGCTTTCGCCTTTCGGCACTCGCTTTGCGCCGGGCGGCAAGCTGACCTTGCCGAACACTGAAAGTTTTGCCGCTGGTTCAATCGTGTCGTTGTATCGCTTCGACCAGGATGAAGACAGTCGCACGATGGGACAGTTCGTCGTGATTGGCGAAGCCCGCGTGAGCGCCGACGGCGCGCGCATTGAGACCGACACCAATGCGGTGAATCTGGGCGGGTATTATTTCGCTTCGCGCGTATTGCCGACGACGACGCTGACGGGGCGCGTGCTTGATGCGAACCGCGTGCCCTTGCGCCGCGCGCTGGTGTGCGTGCGCGGACAACATACGCTGACCGATGGCAACGGCGGATTCATTTTGCGCAACGTGCCTGCGCGCACGAGCGAAGATTTGCTGACGATTGAGGCGAGTTTCCTGCGCGCGACGGGGCGCGTTGATCGCGCGTCGCGCGGCAGCGTCGTACCGGTCGTGAACGGCCTGACGACAATCCGCCCTGAAATCGTGATGCCCGCGGCTGACAGCAATCAGCCGCCGGTGATTTATGCGCCTGAAGCCGCGCTGATTCCGAATGGCGAAACGACGAATCTGGCGATTCTGGCGGGCGACCCTGACAGCGATCAGCCGGTGACGCTGACGGTGAGCGGTGCGGGTTTTGCCAGCGTGGCGAAAACCGACGGGTCGGTGCGCAGTTACAATTTGCGCATGGCTCCGACGACGACGGGCGAATTCACGTTGACGCTGACGGCGACCGATGCGCGCGGCGCGCGTACGACGGCGACAGTGCGCGTGACAGTGATTCAACCCAATCGCGCGCCTGAAGTGATTGACCAACTCGTCACGACCGACGAAGACACGGCGAAGAGTTTCACACTGAACGGCACTGACCCTGACCGCAACCCCTTAACGTGGACGGTGTTGACGCAACCGACGAAAGGCAAGCTCACGGGGACGCCGCCCAACCTTACTTACACGCCCGATGCGAATTATTTCGGACGCGATTCGTTCACGTTTAAGACGAACGACGGACGGCTCGACAGCAAGACGGCGACGCTGTTTATTCAGGTTGATTCGGTGAACGATGCGCCGGTGTTGACTGTGCCCGCAGCGCAAACTGTGAAGGAAGGCCAGTTGCTGACTTTCGTCGTCAGCGCGACTGATGTTGAGAGCGATACGTTGAGTTTCTCTGCGCCCTCATTGCCGCCGGGCGCGAATTTCGTCAATGGCGATAGGCGTTTTAGCTGGACGCCGAATTTCGGGCAAGCAGGGAAATACACCGTGACGCTGGCCGTATTCGACAATGGCACGCCCGCCAAGAGCGATGTGCGTTCGGTCGAAATCACGGTGACGAATACGAACCGTCCGCCCGTGGCTAATCCGCAGGAAGCTACGGCGGATGAAGACGTGCCCAAAGTTATTACGCTCACCAGCAGCGACCCTGACAACAACGCGCTGACTTATCTGATTGTCACGCCGCCTATGAAAGGCACGCTCACCGGCCAGCCGCCCAACGTGGTTTATACCTCCAATCTGGATTTCAACGGAGCCGATAGCTTTACGTTTAAGGTGAATGACGGCGAAACCGACAGCCCGCCCGCGACGGTGCGCGTGACGGTGCGTCCGGTGAACGATGCGCCGGTGACTAGGGGCGACAGCATCACGGGCAGCGAAGACACGCCGAAAAACATCACCCTCATCGCCACTGACGTAGATGGTGACAAGCTGACTTTCGCCATCGTCGCGCCGCCGAAAAACGGCAAGCTGACCGGCACTGCGCCGAACGTAACCTATACGCCCAATCTGGATTTCAACGGCGTTGACAGCTTCACGTTCAAGGCGAATGACGGAACTGTAGACAGCAACATCTCGACTATTAACATCACCGTGACGCCGGTGAACGATGCGCCGATTTCGCGCGACCGCCGTTACACGACTGACGAAGACACGCTGGTCGTCGCGGCGCTTGATGCGCTCGATGCCGAAAGCGACCCGATCACTTATAGCGTCGTGACGCAGCCTAAAAGCGGCAGCCTCAGCGGCACGGCTCCGAGTTTGATCTATACGCCGAAAGCGAATTTCAACGGGATTGATACGTTCACTTACAGCGCGAGCGACGGCAAGCTGGCGGGCAACATCGCTACGATCACAGTGGTGGTTAATCCGGTGAATGATACGCCGCTGTCAGAAGGGCTGAATGTCGCAACCGACGAAGACACGCCCGTCAATTTGAAACTCGTGGCTTCTGATGTGGATGGCGATACGTTGCAATACGTGATTGTCGCCGCGCCTGCTAAGGGCAAGTTGAGCGGCACTGCGCCGAACCTGACGTATACGCCGAACCTGAATGAGAACGGCGCTGATGTGTTCACGTTTAAGGTGAATGACGGCAAGACCGACAGCAATCTGGCTTTTGTGAACGTTACGATTCGTCCGGTGAACGATGCGCCGCGCGCGCGTCCGCAAACGGTCGAGGTCAGCGAAGACGAAACGAAAGCGTTTGTGCTGGATGTGGTTGATCCCGATGGCGATAAGCTGACGTTCACGATTGTTACGCCGCCGACTAAAGGGCGGCTCGAAGGCCAAGCGCCTAATCTGGCTTTCGTGCCGATGCGCGATGCCAACGGAGCCGATGCGTTCACTTATCGCGTGAGCGACGGCACGGTGACGAGCGAACTGATTCGCGTTACGATTCAGATCAACGGCATCAACGATCCGCCGACTTTCCTCGTGCCGGGCGCGCAAACCGTCGCCGAAAACCAATTAATTACTTTTACGGTTTCAGCGGAAGACGACGACCTGACGTTGCTGAAATTCACCGCGCCGTCATTGCCGACGGGCGCGAGCTTCATCGAATCGCAACGACTGTTTTCGTGGACGCCGAATTTCGAGCAGGCTGGAACCTATAAAGTTGGCTTCAATCTCGAAGACAGCGGCACGCCGCCTTTCAACGTTTACCGCGAAGTCACGATCACCGTGACCAACACCAACCGCGCGCCACGCGCCAACGCGCTGACGCTCAACACCAACGAAGACACACCGGTCGGCGTCACACTCGCTGGCGCTGATGACGACCGCGATGCGTTGACGTTCATGATCGTCACGCCGCCGCGCAATGGAGCCTTGAGCGGAACCGCGCCGAATCTGACTTATAGGCCGAACCTTAATTTCAACGGCGCTGATTCGTTCACTTACAAATCGAATGACGGCAAGACGGACAGTTCGTTCGCTACGGTGAATATCAACGTTGCTGCCGTGAACGATGCGCCGGTGCTGAACGTGCCTGACGCGCAGTTCCTCAACGAAGGCGAACGGCTGGCTTTCGTGCTGACGTTCGGCGATCCCGACACGGGCCAGACGCATACGTTTAGCGCGACGGGCTTGCCGTCAGGCGCGCAACTCAATGCGCAAACCGGAGCCTTTGTCTGGACGCCGGGCAACAAGCAGGCGGCCCAACAAGGGGGGAGCTACAAGATAGATTTTCGTGTCACTGACAACGGTTCGCCGGTGCTGAGTGATGGCAAGTCGGTGATGATAACCGTCACGAATCCCGCGCCGATTGCGCGTCCGATGAGCATCATTCTCGACGAAGACACGCCGCGCGCTTTCACGCTGGATGTGACCGACCCTGATGGCGACACGCTCACTTACATGATTGTCAATGCGCCGCAACACGGTGCGTTGTCAGGCACTGCGCCGAACCTGACTTATACGCCCGCGTTAAATTACAACGGTGTTGACCAGTTCACGTTCAAGGCCAATGACGGCGCGGCTGACAGCAACACAGTGACGGTCAGCCTGACGATCAATTCGATCAATGACGCGCCGGTGCTGATGGTGCCGGGCGCGCAAACCGGCAACGAAAATCAATTGTTGAGCTTCATTGTTTCGGCGAGCGATCCCGACACGGGGCAAACCGTGGCGCTGGCGCTGTCGAATCCGCCCGAAGGCGCAACGTTTGAACGCCAGACCGGCACGTTCCGCTGGACGCCGAGTTTCACGCAAGCCGGAACTTATACGTTGAATTTCACGGCGACCGACAACGGCTCGCCCGTGCGCAGCGACAGCAAGAGCGTGAGCATCACGATCAACAACGTGAACCGCGCGCCAGTCGCCAATCCCAGCAGTGTCACGACCGACGAAGACACGGCGCGCAATTTCGTGTTGACCGGCAGTGATCCTGACGGTGACGCGATCACTTACGCGATAATGACGCCGCCGCGTAACGGTGCGCTCTCGGGCACCGCGCCTAATTTGACTTACACGCCGAACCGCGATTTCAACGGGACTGATTCATTCACCTTCATGGTGAAAGATGCGACGCTCGAAAGCGTATTTGCCACGGTTGACATCACGGTGACGCCCAGCAACGACGCGCCTGTGTTGACCGTACCGTCCGCGCAAACCGGCAACGAAAATCAACTGCTGACGTTCACAATTTCGGGCACTGACATAGATGGCCCGACGCCGTTGCGTTATAGCGCGACGAATCTGCCGAGCGGCGCAAGTTTTGATGAACCCTCGCGCACCTTTGCGTGGACGCCGAGTTTCACGCAAGCGGGTGATTACACGGTGACTTTCACGGTGGCTGACAGTGCCAATCCGCCGCGCACTGACAGCAAGACCGTGGCGATCAAGATCAACAACGTCAATCGCGCGCCGGTCGCTGACGCCAAGTCGGTGATGACCGACGAAGACACAGCGGTGCAAATTACGCTCACGGGCAGCGACCCTGATGGGCAAACCGTGACCTTTGCCCTTGGCGCGCAACCGACGAACGGCGCGCTCACCGGCACTGCGCCGAATGTGACCTATACGCCGCGCAAAGATTTTGTCGGAACCGATTCGTTCACCTATCGCGTCAGCGACGGCAGTCTCGACAGCCCGCTGGCGACGGTGACGATTACGGTGAAAGCCGTGAACGATGCGCCGGTGGCGAATAATCAATCCATCGCGGTGGATGAAGACACGGCGAAATCGGTCGTACTCACCGGCGCGGACGCCGACGGCGACACGCTGAGTTATATCATCGTGATGGCTCCGTCGCGTGGGCGACTGACTGGGACGCCGCCGAATCTGACTTATACGCCGAACCTTGATTTCACGGGGAACGACAGCTTCACGTTCAAGGCCAACGACGGCAAGGTTGATAGCAACATCGCCACGATTACGCTGACCGTGGGCGGCGTGAACGATCCGCCGATGGCGATGGCGCAGCAAGTTACGACCGACGAAGATGTGACGAAAGCGATTACGCTGACCGGCACAGACGTGGATAACGATCCGCTGACCTTCGTCATCACCGCGCTGCCGACGCGTGGTACGTTGAACGGCACGTTGCCCAACGTGACTTATACGCCGAACGCGAATTATTTCGGCACTGACACGTTCGCGTTCAAAGTGAATGACGGTCAGTTCGACAGTCCGCCCGCGACGGTGACGATCACGATCAATCCGGTCAACGATGCGCCGGTTTTGACCGTACCCGGTGCGCAAACCGTGAGGGAAGGCCAGCAGCTTTTCTTCACGGTGTCCGCCGTTGACCCTGAAGCGCAAACGCTGACTTTCTCCGCCATGAATCTACCGACCGGAGCGATGCTGAATCCGACAACAGGCGCGTTTGCCTGGCTACCCGGGTTCGATCAGGCCGGCAGTTATACGGCGAAGTTTACGGTGACAGACAACGGCAGCCCGGCGTTAAGCGACAGCAAAGATGTGACGATAACCGTGATTAACGAGGAACGTATTACGGTTGCCAACGCGCAATCGGTTGCGACTGACGAAGACATCACCAAAAACATCACATTGACGGGCTTCGATCCCGAAGGCGGCACACTCATTTACACCATCGTTACGCCGCCCGCGCGCGGCACCTTGACGGGCACGCCGCCCAACGTGATTTATGCGCCGAACGCCAACGTCAACGGCGGCGATTCGTTCACGTTCAAGGTTACGTCGGGCAACCGCGAAAGCGCGCCCGCGACCGTGAGCATCACCGTGAACCCTGTCAACGATGCGCCGACGATCACTGCGCCTGACGCGCGCACGGCGAACGAAGGCGAACTGATCTCGTTCATCGTGTCGACCAGCGATGTTGACGCCGGGCAAACCGTGACGCTCACGAACGGCACGTTGCCTTCTGGCGCGACGTTCAACGCCGCGACCGGCGCGTTCGCTTGGACGCCCAGCTTCCAGCAAAGCGGCGTTTATCCGATTACGTTCACGGCGACTGACAACGGCGTGCCGCAACAGTCCGCGACTAAGACGGTCACGCTCACAGTGACAGACCTCAACCGTGCGCCCATCGCTGACAGCAAGTCGGCGACGACCAACGAAGACACCGGCATCCCGATCACGCTCACCGGCAGTGATCCTGAAAACGATCCGCTAACGTTCAGCATTGTCGTGGGTTCGGGGCCTGCGCACGGCACGCTGACCGGCACTGCGCCTAATCTGACTTATACGCCGAGCCTGAATTACAACGGGTCTGATTCGTTTAGTTACCGCGCCAATGATGGCAGGCTCGAAAGCGTAAATGCGCTGGTTTCGCTCACGATCAATCCGGTCAACGACGCGCCTGCGCTCACCGTGCCGGGTACGCTGACCGTTGCGCCCAATCAGTTGGTGAGCTTCCAGGTGAGCGCAATTGACCCCGACGCCGGGCAAACGCTGACGTTCAGCGCAAGCAATTTGCCGTCAGGCGCGAGCTTTGACCCCGCGTCGCGCACCTTTAGCTGGACACCGACTGCGCTTGGTTCAGTGACGGTGACGTTTAGCGTAGCGGACAACGCCAACCCGTCGCTGTCTGACACGAAAACCGTCACGATCACCGTCACCAACACGGCGAACCGTCCGCCGGTTTGTGTGTCGCAGGAAGTCACCGCTGACGAAGACACGCCAAAAGGCATCGTGCTTCAGTGCAGCGACCCTGACGGCGATCAGGTTACGATCAGCGTTGTGCAAGGCCCGACGCACGGATTGCTGTCGGGTAACACCGGCCCGAACCTCACTTATTCGCCCAGCGCGAATTACAACGGCAGCGACAACTTCACCTTCCGCGCCAATGACGGCAAGGTGAATGGCGACCCCGCGACGATTACGCTCAACGTGACGCCGGTGTGCGATGCGCCCGTCTTGAGCGTACCCAATGCGCAAACCGCCGTGCCGGGACAGCCACTGACTTTCGTCGTCACGGCCAGTGACGTAGACAGTCCGACGCTCACGCTCACGGCCTCGAACCTGCCGCAGGGCGCGACCTTCACGCCCAATCAAAACGGCACGTCCGGCACGTTCGCGTGGACGCCCGCTCAGTCTTTCCCGTCGGGCGCGCTCACGGTGACTTTCAGCGTGACGGATAACTGCACGCCCACGTTGCTGTCCGATCAAAAAGGCGTACGCATCACGGTCGGCCAGAGCGACGCGTGGACGCAGACCAATGGGCCCGAAGGCGGCAAGATCACGGCGCTGGTGGTTAACGGTTCGAAGGTTTTTGCCGGTACGCAAGGCGGCGGCGTGTTCCGCAGCACCGACGGCGGCATCAAGTGGACGCGCGTCAGCAACGGCCTGTTAAGCCCCGACATCACGGCGCTCGCGTTGCGCGACAACGCGCTCTATGCGGGCACGGCGGGCGAAGGCGTCTTCCGCTCAACTGACGACGGAGCGAACTGGACTGAGTTCAACGAACAACTCACGGAAGGCTTTGTGTTCGCTCTGACCTCGACCACGACGCATCTTTACGCCGTGGTCTCTAGCACCGCGAATACGCCGCCCAAAGTTCGCCGCAGCCTGTTTAACAATTCGGGCTGGGTTAATTACGACAAGAACTTCCCGGTCGGGAACGACATCACCGACCTGCAAATCGTGGGCAGTGAAATCTATGCCAGCACGTTGATAGACGGCGTATTCGTTTCGTCCCTCAACAGCGACGACTGGGCGCCTTTCAACACGAACTTCCCGCCCGCGTTCTTGAGCAGTCCGACGGCGGCGCAGCGGCCCACGCGGTCGCTTAACGGAAAGTACGCGTTGCGTGCGCCGTCAGAGGTCGGGGTGAGTGTTTATGCTCTCGCGGCCAGCGGCACGACGCTCTATGCTGCCACGGACGGCGGCGTTTATACCTCGCCCGTCGGCACGGCGAACTGGACAACGGTGAATTCAGGCATTGACGGCGCGACGCGCGTCTCGGCCATCGAAGTCGTGAACGGCAATCTTTATGCTCGCGCCGAGATCGGCGACGGCATCGGCGCGTCGAACACGATCAACGTGATTCGTTCGGGGTTGCCCGCTGTCAGATGGGCAAACGTGAACACCGGCCTCACCAATCGCGCCGCCAACGCTTTCGCAGGCAATGCGAGTTTTGTGTTGGTTGGGACCAACGGCAGCGGCGTCGCGCGTTCGACCGATGGCACGAGTTGGCAAAACTCTAACCCAGGGTTGACGGCGGTCATCGTGAATACGCTGACGGTCAACGGCACGCGCTTGCTGGCCGGAACAGAAGGCTCAGGCATCTTCGCTTCGAGCGACGACGGCCAAACCTGGACACCGCTCAACCACGGGTTGGAAGCTCTCTTCCCGCTCACCATCAGCAAGATCGTGCAAAACGGCACGACGCTTTATGCGGGCGCGTTCCAGCGCGGCGTATATCGTTCGACCGACAACGGTGCAACGTGGACGGATTACAGCACGGGCTTGCCGGCTGGAGTTCGCGTGTTTGACCTGCTGCTGGTAGGCAACTTGTTGTTTGCGGCGGCAGAAGATTTCGGCACTTACGTTACGCCGACGGCCAGCGTCTCTTGGAACCGTATTGAAAGTTTGAGCACGGCCAGCTCCACGGCGCTTTACCGCAACGCGACCAGCATCTTTGTCGGAACCAACTCTGGCAGCTTGTTCCGCGGCACGCTGGAAGGCACGGGCTTTACCCCTGTCGGCAATGGCCTGCCGAACGGAAACGGCGGCCCGGTCTCGTCTTTCGCCGAAATTGGCGCGGCCTTTTTCGTCGGCGTTGACAGCGACGGTGTTTTTCGCTCGCCCGACAACGGTTCGAACTTCACGCCCGAATCGAACGGCCTGACGCAACGCACCGTCACCGGCTTGCAGCCCAATAACACGACGCTCTATGCCGCGACCTTTGGCGGCGGCGTTTTTTACACCACCGATAATGGCGAGAACTGGACGCAGATCATCAACAACCTGACGAACCTGCGCTTGCGTTCGCTGGTTATCAAAGGCGGCAAGCTGTTCGCAGGCACCGAAGGCGGCGGCGTGTTCTCGCGCCCCGTGCAGGAATAGACAGGAGCGCGGAATGTCTCGTCCACAAAAATAAAAGGTAGTGGTTCAGCAAGAGGAGCTTTGCCACGAATTGACACAGATTTTCACGAAGGTAAAAGGCAGGCTAGCCTCATCTTTTCAGTAATTCGACTTGGTGAAAATTCGTGTCAATTCGTGGCAATCCCTCCCGCTTTACCGCTACCCGCGTCCTTACCCACACGAATCTTGGCACTGCCGAATAACGTTGGCACTGCCGAATAACGAAAGATTACCGAGAAGGCCTGCTATTCGTGGGAACCTGCCACCATTCATCGCCACTTTCCTACCACTCATAAAAAAGCCCTCTGGTGATCTGATAAACCTGACTAAGATAAAATCCCGCTTCACCTTTCACATAAGCATTCCCCAGTGAAGCGTGCTTTCGGTTAGGAATATGCAGAAAAAGGAATTTTCAGACGTTATGTCATCTCGCTTTCAATTCACGCGTTCGTTGTTCGTGTCGGCCTGTCTGTTGTCGTGTTTGTTATTCGGAAGCCTGACCACTTTGGCCCAAAGCGGCACGCTCAAAGGCCGCGTCACGATTGCCGGGCAAGACACACCGGTTCACAACGCCATCGTCTTCATCTCGCAACTCAAACGCACGGCGCAAACCGATGAGCAGGGAATTTACGCATTCAAAGACGTACCCGCTGGCGCTTATACGCTGATTGCGCAACTAGACCGTTTGCCCGACGCCACTCAGCGCGTTGAAGTCAAAGGCGACACGACCGCTGACATCGCCATCAAGCTGACGGGCATCCGCGATCAGGTCACGGTGTCGGCGGCGGGCGGAGTACAAACCGCACTCGAAGCCTTTCAGGGCGCGACGGGGTTAGACAGTACGACGCTGCTCGAAAGCAATCCGCAATCGTTAGGCGAAGCGTTAGAAAAACAGACTGGCATCACCAAGCGCAGCAGTGGCCCTGGCGCGTCGCGTCCGGTAATTCGCGGCTTTGACGGCGACCGCGTATTGATTGCGCAAGACGGCATTCGCAGCGGTTCGGTGTCTTATTCCTCTGGCGATCACGGCGAACCGATCAACGTGCTGACCGTCAAACGGCTCGAGGTCGTACGCGGCCCGGCGACCTTGCTTTACGGTTCCAGCGCGCTGGGCGGCATCATCAACGCCGTCACCGACCACGAGCACGCGCACGAAGGCCTTAACGGATTTTTCAGCACGGCGGCGGCTTCGACCTTGAATTTAGGCGGCGCAAGCGCGGGGCTGGAATACGGCACAAAACGCTGGATGGTATGGGCCAATGGCGGCGGCCAAAAGAGCGGCGACTATCGAATACCACTCGGCAAGATTCTCAACTCAGGCACGCGCGCTTTCGATTTCAACGGCGGCGGCGGCTTTTATGGGCAGAAGCTATTTCTCAACGCGAGCTATTTCGTCAACCGCAACCGCTTTGGCGTACCGTTCGATTCGTCTGAAGCCGAGCCTGAAATCGTCGCGCTTGATCCGCGCCGTCAAAGCCTGCGGCTCAACGGCGGATTCAACGAACTCAGTGGCGCACTTGATCACTTACATCTCACGTTCGATTACACGAACTACAAACACGACGAGTTGATCGGGAACGTGCCCGAAACGCGCTTCTTTAATAAGACCTCAAGTTATCGCGCCATCGCTGAACAAAAACGCGCGGGCAAGCTGACGGGCACGTTTGGGTTAAACGGCTTTTACCGCGATTACAACGTAGTGGGCGACGAATCGCTCGTGCCGCCCACCACGCAAAGCTCGTTCGCCGTCTTTGCCGTCGAGCAACTCGATTTCGGCAAAGTCGCCTTTCAATTCGGCGGACGCATCGAACACAACGAATACAACACGGTGCCGTCTGAAGAACGCCAGAACCGCGCTTTCACAGGCTTTTCCGGCTCGTTCGGCATTCGCGTACCGGTGTGGGAAGGCGGCGCGCTCGCGGCGAATTACGCTCACAGCTACCGTGCGCCTTCGCTCGACGAGCTTTACAATCAAGGGCCACATCCAGGCAATTTGACCTTCGAAGTCGGCAACACCAACCTCAACCGCGAACGCGGCGACGGCATAGACCTTTCGTTCCGTCAGTCATACAAACGGCTGCGCGGTGAAGCGCATTATTTTTATTATCGCTTGCAGGATTACATCTTTCTCGCGCCAACGGGCGAAGAGGATGACGGCTTGCCGGTGGCTGAATACCTGCAAGCTAATGCGCGTTACACTGGCGCTGAAGTAGATATGAGCGCGGGCTTGAACCAATACTTCTCGTTGAATTTCGGCCTCGATTTGGTACATGCAAGTTTGACCAACGCCGCGAAACTCGACTTGCCGCGCATTCCGCCGCTGCGCGCGCACTTGGGGCTGGAGATGAATTACAAAGGCTTTCGCCTCTTTCCTGAAATCATCAGCACTGGCAAACAAGGCAAGGTGTTTACGAATGAAACTACGACGGCGGGCTGGGCGACGGCCAATGTGCTGGCGGGTTACAGTTACGCCACGTCACATGCCGCGCACATCTTTTCGGTGAACGGCTTCAACCTGAATAACAAGCTCTATCGCAACCATCTCTCGTTTCTCAAAGCCATTGCGCCTGAAGTCGGGCGCGGCGTGCGAGTGACATATACGGTGCGCTTTTTTTAAGAAGTCTTCGCGGTGCGTGTCAGGGCTGATGACTTGGCTTGCTGGGCGCAGCGGAGCGCCTTTGTAGAGCTTTTCGTCGGTAAAAGGGGTGAGCGGATTGTTCAGGGAATGATGATGCTACCGTTACTTTCTGTAGGTAGGCCATATTCCGTTGGTGCGTGGTTTGTTCCGCCATCACAAGGTTGCGTTGCTTGAGAGTGGGCGTGCTTGACGGGCTTTGACTCGCTTCACTAAGATGTCCGCCCTTTTGCAGTAGTTTTCAAAAGGCCCCTTAGCTCAATGGTTAGAGCAGAGGACTCAATGTTATGAGTGCCTAAGTGGAAAAATCAGGATTGTGAAGTTCTGCATGGCAGTTAAGGCAAAGAAGTAAGCACTTTTGTGCTTCGTTTGATAACGTTTCCAATGGTGTATTTGAGCAATGACGAAGATCAATTGAGAAAACCTTTGTTGCTGGATTAAGGTGATGGAAAGCGAGCGCCGCTTGATTGCGGTGGTAGCCACAGCGTTCACAGCGCCCGCCTTTCTCTTTGATCAATAGCTCTCTTCTTTGGCGACCGCGCTTTTGTTGAGTTGCGTAGTTCTGATGTCGGTGGTTGGTGAACTGGTGTTTGCATTTGCTTGAGCAGAAGTTTCTTTGTCTGCCCATCAATGTTGCACTACAGATTAAGCATTGGTTTTCCATATGGCGCTCTTGAAATGGGTTGCACTCGCGTCACACTGCCTAACTTATGGCTTTCAGGCGTGCTTGTAGAATCTGTCAAATTCGGGGAAGCCTATCCGGCGAAAGCCATACGGTAATCCCGAGCCAAGCCCGATTTCGTCGGGAAGGTGTAGAGACTAAACGGCAGACACGTAAAGTGAAGAGATAGTCCAGACCACAAACGGCGTAGTGAAATTACGCATGGTGGCGAAAGCCATAGTGGCAAGCATAATCCTTTGGTTGTAGGTTCGAATCCTACAGGGGCCATTGTTATTCCCGCCTTAACTTCAGCTTTCCTTTATGGCTTGTTCGATGGCCGCCTTGATTTGGGGCGGGCTGATTGCTGGATGAAAGCCGATAAATTTCCCTTTCACTTTTCCGTCGCGTCCGATGACGAAGGTTTGCGGGATGCCGCCGCGTCCGTTGAGGCGCATCAGTTGGGTCGTCATCGTGGGGTCAGCCCAGCCGATGGAGTAATTGATTTTGTATTGCTGCGTAAATCGCCTGACGATTTCGGCTTGGGTATCAGGGTCTTCGTTGGTGAGGCCGATGACCTCTACGCCCTGGCTACGATAGGTGTTGGCGAGTTGGATCAGGTGCGGAATCTCGGCTTTGCACGGGCCGCACCACGTCGCCCATAAATCCAGCACGACCACTTTGCCCTTATAATCAGCGAGCCGTTTCGACGAACCGTCCAGCGTCTTGAAGCTGGCTTCGGTGAGCGCCGCAGTCATTTCAGTCGAACTTCCGGCAGCCGGAGGATTGCCCGTTGCATTGATCGTCGCTGGGCCGCCATCCGTACTGACGACCGAATCGGATTTTTGGCTAAAGAGAGCGGAGCCGATGGCGGCAATCAGGATGACGGCGGAACCGATTAGTCCCCAGGTCATCCATTTTGATGATGGCGGTGCAGGGTTGCTCATAAATTATCCTTTGGAAAATCAAATTTCAGTCACACACTCGAAACAACTGTCAGCATAACGGTCACTGTCGGTTACGGCAAGAAAGCGGCAAAATCGTAGAGCAGAAGACGAACGGATTCGATTCACTAGCATGGCATTTCAGTGCCATTAGTAAGCCGTCCAGGTTTTAATAGGGCGTCGGTAAGTATAGGAGTTTTCAAGTTTGACGGATTACGACGAGCTTTAATACACTGCGCGCCGTTCGTGATTCATGGCCTTATATGGCTATCTCGCCTCACGCGAGACTGGGCAAGGTGATTGAATCACTCGACCCTCATCCCCTTCGCAGGGGACAACTGTTAAGCGAACGAACTTCACTGGAAACACGAAACATCGCATCGGATAAGGCACGCGACTCAACACGCTGGGCCTAATCGTCAGAGGAAAATTGTCTTCCTCCGACGGTGCCGCGCCCGCTCCGATCTATGACTATGGGCTTGCATCATCAAACCCGCACTTGAATTATCAACTTCATGTTACGCGGCTGGATTAAGAAGGATTAGTTTGACCTGTTCTTTGCGCCGGAGGCGCTGCGTATGGGAGCCGGTGGTGAAACCACCGGTGCGGTAGTAAAAGAATCAAGCGCCCCGGCAG
>JANNUY010000612.1:0-2764 GCA_031414155.1 Acidobacteriota bacterium | reverse complement strand
CCAACGCGCCAGCAGCCACAGATTCAACGGCCCAATCACCAGTACGAATAACAGCATCACGAGAAACAAACCGCGCACCGGCGTAACCAGTTCATTGCTGAATTGAGTTTGTTGCGCAGGTACGTTGTAGTCGTGTTCGTTTTTCAGCTTCTCTTCGGTTGCTCTGAAACTCTTGCCAGCGATAACCCACTGCACCTCGGTCAACGCGGGCGGGGTTTGACCGGTGATGATCAAAATTTCACCGAAGCCTACTTGGTATTTTTGCAGATCGCTGCGCACCGTTACGGGCACAGGCGTAGGCGAGGGAACAGGCGTAGGCGTCGCCGTAGCCGGGTCAGCCGCTTCCGGCGTAGGCGTCGGTTCAAGCTGAATCGTTTCCTGCCATGAAGTAATGACGCGCGCGTGTTGCCAAGTGGAGGTGATTTCCCATTCGCCAAAAACCAGCAGTGTGCCGCCGCATTCGACATAACGCTGGATGGCTTCGCGTACGCTGGCAGGAGCCGCGCGCATTTCATCGCCCGTCACGATTACGCCGTCGAAGGAGGAATAGCCCAGCCAGTTTTGGCTCCATTCGGCAGGCGGTTGTTCGAGTGCTTCATATTGGACGGTACTGCGTCCGCCGCCGCTTTTGGCGTTACCCAGCACGCGTTCTGCTTGCAACATCGCGCCGCTTTGTTTGACGGCGGGACTGATTAACAGACGACAGAGCAGTCCGTATTGATAACCTTCATAACGCGAGAACGGTGCCGCCAATACTTCATTTTGCTCTATGCCATCAATCACTACGGCGAGTCCGCTGCCGCCTGATTCGAGCGGCGGTTTGAATAAAGAAACCGTGACTGTAGCTTGCGGCGCGACTTCTACTGTGCGTGTCAACGAACGCAGCACGTTGCCTGAAGCAAAATCAGGCGTCGCCGGAATACGCAACGTTACGCGATGGGTTTGTTGGCTCGAACGATTGGTGATCGTCGCGCGATATTCGATGTAACCGTGTTCGTGCGTGCCGGGCGAGAGATTTTCGACTGTTACGCGAAGTTCGCCGAAATCGGTGGCGTGTGCGGTGATGGCTGCGATTAGCCAGAGCAGCGCAAACCATTTACCGCCTGAGAAATGTTGTTTACGTTTTGCCATGGGTTACCTCAATAACGCGACAGCGTGTCCGTAGCCCGACCGTAAGCGAGGGCTATCTCGGCGTTACGCCCTTCGGCATCATCAAGCGCATTGTGACGGCAGCCCTCGCTTACGGTCGGGCTACGGACACTTCAATTTCTTTGGGAAGTGCCAGTCCGGTTGGATCGAGTTGCTTCATCAGCCGTTCGATCAATTGCGTAGTCGTCACGCCGTCAAAGCGCGCCTGGTAATTCAAGATCAACCGATGATTGAGCGCGGGCACGGTGACGGCTTGTACGTCTTCGAAGCCGACGGTGGGGCGTCCGGCGAGCAAGGCGAAGGCGCGCGCGGCTTCGGCTATCGCTATCGCCGCGCGCGGCGAAGCACCGTAACTCACATAAGCGCGCACGTCCGCCGTAGCTTCCGCCGCATCGGCGTGCGTGGCGGCGACGAAGCGCGCGATGTAACGCGCGACGGCTTTGGGCAGATAGATGCGTTCCATCGCGGCAAACAAGGTTTGCAAATCAGCGCCGGTTAAAACCTGCGCTACGTCAGGCGCTTCGCCGCGCCGCCGCGTAGAAATAATTTGATCAAGCGTTTCGATATCCGAACCGCCGACGTTGAGCTTGAACAGGAAGCGGTCAAGTTGCGCTTCGGGCAGGGCGTAAGTGCCTTCGAGTTCGATGGGGTTTTGCGAAGCGAGTACGAAAAACGGATCGGGCAGCGCGCGCGTCGTGCCTAGCAAGGTGACGGCGCGCTCCTGCATGGCTTCGAGCAAAGCGGATTGCGTCTTGGGCGAAGCGCGATTGATTTCGTCAGCCAGCAGCAGGTTCGTGAAAACTGGCCCCGCGTGAAATTCCATCGCACGGCGTCCGTCGCTTTGTTCTTGCAGGATGTGCGCGCCGAGAATGTCGCTGGGCATCAGGTCGGGCGTGAACTGTACGCGCTTGGCTTCGAGGTCGAGCAATTGGCCGAGCGTTTTGACGAGCGCGGTTTTGCCTACGCCGGGCAGCCCTTCGAGCAGAATGTGCCCGCGACTCAGGATGCCTGTGAGCACGAGACGATGCAGCGCGGGGCGTCCGAGCAGGACGCGGTCGAGTTCAGACAAAACTCGTTGGGCGAGTGCGACGGCGGGTTGCAATTCTTCGGGTTGTAAAATGTTGGTCATAAGCGGCTGGCGGATGTGGCACAAGATGCCATCTTGTGCCACATTCGCGCGATTATTTTTTGCGGTCAAAGTAACGTTGCACCGCGCCCTTATGACGCGGCAAGACGGGTTGCGTATAAGCCGAACCACCGCCTGTAGCAGCGCCCTTAAGCGAGCCGTGTGCGGCGACGTTAGGTTGTGCCGTTGGAGTCGTGGCGCTCAAGCCAACCAGTTCCGTGTTTTGCAAATCGCTGAGTCCGGTAGTCGGCAAGGTTTTCTCTTTGAACTTCGCGCCGTCTTCGCGCGCGCCGTCTGACCAGGTGAGTTCGGCGTCGCCGCGCCCGCGATCTACGCCGCCCCTACCTGATTGGTTGCTTTCAGCCCATTCTTTGAGAGCTTCGCCGACTGATATTTTAGCGGCGTTTTTCTTGAGGTATTCAGCCAAGTCGGATTTCGCACTCTTGTCGCTGAGTTCGCCGTTGGGCAGGGAATTCGGATTGATCGTAC
>JANNUY010000611.1:0-4591 GCA_031414155.1 Acidobacteriota bacterium | reverse complement strand
CGATTGTTTAAGTGCCGTCAATATCTCTTTGCGCGCCGCCGCGCCCGCCGGAAACAGTCCGCCGATGATGCCCAGCACGACAGCGAAGGTGATGCCCGTCAGCATAATCCCCGGCGTAATCCGAAAGTTAAACGTAAACTCGCTAAACGTAGTGAAGCTGCCAATGCCCGTCGTGAAATCGTTCAGCGGCAATACGAGCAAACAGCCGAGGAGGCCGCCCAGCAAGCTCAACAAGAGGGCTTCGATCATAAAGCTCAACAAGATGCCTGGTTTAGAAAAGCCCA
Organism: Acidobacteriota bacterium; assembly: GCA_031414155.1. GTDB lineage: Bacteria > Acidobacteriota > Blastocatellia > RBC074 > RBC074 > JACPYM01. The sequence goes on along the minus strand of JANNUY010000611.1, from coordinate 4,307 downwards.
GCACGCGCAACGTACCGATTTCAGCCGAGCGCCGCGCGACCGCCGCATACATCGTATTCATCGCGGCAAAACTCGAACCGATTGCCATGATAATCGCTACGAATGTGCCCAGAAATTGAATCGGCGCGGCGCTGCTCATCTGCTCTTGATAGTAAGCCGTTTCGCCGCGCGCTTCGACATTCAGGCGGCGGTCTTCTTTGAGGTCGTTGGTCAGCGCCTGCATCGCCACCGCATCAGTCGCGCGAATCAGAATCGAACTCAACGAAGTCTCGCGGTTTTGATCGGAAGCCAGTTGCGCCAGATCGCAAAACACTTCGCTGTTGGCGGCAGAACGCCCTGCGTCCATGACGCCTACGATGTCCCACTCGCCACGCCCCAGATTGAGTTTCTCGCCGACACGCGCTTTGGGATAACGCTTCGCCAAGCCTTTGCCTACGACCAACTCGCGGCGTCCGGGTTGAAACATGCGGCCCTCGCTGATGCGCAAGCCGTCTCGCATCTCAAACCCGGTTTGCGTCAGCCCGCGCATACTGATGTTGATGCCCGCCGGATTTTCAGGACTTTCGAGAATGATGACGGTGATGACTTCCAGCGAAACCATTGGTTCGCCGTTGGGCAACCGCGCGATGCCGGGCTTGACCTTGATGGTCTGAAACTGTTCCTGCGTCACGTTGGAATTCAATTCCGCCGTAGCCCCCTTGCGCATCACCAGCAAATTCAACGGATGCCCCGTCGCCGCCAGCGAACTGCGCAGCCCTTCGACCATTGCCATAATACTGAGCAAGACGGCGACGGTAAGGGCGATGCCCAGCGCCGTCATTAAGGTTGTAGCGCGGCGCGCGAATAAGTTGCGAATGTTATAGGAAAGCGGAATTTTCATAATTCACCAATCATCACAGGCAATTTCAGGCAAGGTTGCTATGCGCCAATTTCAACGGTGAAGCCGCCCGGCGCGCCAACGTAAAATGAATAAGCGTGATGCCTTTCCGGCGGCAAAACGTCATATCCGTCTTCTTTCAAACGATGATTGAGCATATCCACTTTTGCTTCGCTTTCGACAAAAAAACCTACGTGAAAGTTATCTGGATATTTATCGCTGCCCGTGCGTCCTATTTTCATCAAGGTCAGCACCAAGCCGTCGTCATCTATCAAAACCGTCAGCCCATCATTGCCTCCGTTGTTTTGCAGACCAAAATACTTTTCCATAAACGCGCTGGCTTGCCTTACGTCAGTCACCATCAGATGGACATGGTTTAATTTCATCTGCGCCCTTTCTCAATCGGTGAATTTCAGCGCCTCGACAATCGAACGCCGCGACGCGCTCCAAGCGGGAATCAGCGAACTCACTACGCCAATCGTCACCGCGATCAGCAAACAAACCAGCGTCACCCACGGTGGCACAGTCAGCGTACTCATGTTCACGAAAGTCGAAGGCATCGTGCGCAGCCAAGCCATCAAGCCGTTCGCTATTGCCAGCCCGACGATTCCGCCAATGAGCGAAATCATGACGGCTTCGCCCACCAGCATGCCCAGCACGAGGCCGTTCGTGTAACCCAACGTTTTGAGTACGCCGACTTCGCGCACCCGTTCACGCACCGCCATCGCCATCGTATTGCCCGCGACCAGCAAAATCGTGAACGTCACCGCCGCGCAAATCGAAAATAGGATCAGTTTCACGTTGCCGAGGAAGCCTACGAAACTGAGCGTGAAGGCTTGCTCGGTTTCGGTCTTGGTTTGTTGCGGCGCGTTGCGGAACTTGTCGTCAATGGCTTTGGCGACGGCGTTTGAATCTTCGGCGCGTTCGAGCTTGATGCTGAAAGTGCCTACGTAATCGCGCGCGCCCGGCTGGTCTTTGGAGCTTTCGTTCACATACTTGTAATGAATGAACATCGTTTCGTTGTCGCTGGGATTATCAAAAATACCGCGCACGGTGAGTTCAAGCCGGATGGGCAAATAGTCGCCGTCAATGATGACGGGGTCGCCGATTTTCAGATTGTGATTGTTGGCGGTCTTGCGGCCTACGATGCAAGCCGTCGGCTCTGCCAAAAACGCTGCGCGTTCGGCGTCGGGCAATTTGTATTCAGGATTCACGATAGCGAGCTTTTCCGGTTCGATGACGAAACGAGCAAACTGATTTTTCGGATCGCGTGCGTCTTTATAAACACCGCCAAACCAGTTGAAAATCATCGCTTCTTTGACGCCGGGGACTTGTTTGATCTGCGCGCCGTAAGACAGCGGCAAGGGATTGGCGAGCGATACGCGATTGCGCGTAATCAACCGCAACGCCGCCTCAGGGGCGAGTTCAGCGAAATAAAAAGCGTGATAAAGCGCCAGCAACACGCCCAACAGACTCAGCGAAGCGCCAATGCTCACGATGGTCAGCAGGCTGCGGCGACGGTTGCGCAAACTGTTCTTGAAGATCAGCGGAAGGTGTTGAAACACGCGGTTGCTCCTTTGCTCAGATCATTTTTACTACGTTTTTACTACGTTGTTTTGGAGAGTCGGCATCATAGGTACATCGGTGCGGCGAAACAACCCGTGGCAGTGAAGATTTTCAGCATCTTTAGCTGCGGCTCAGGCTCCGCACTAATCAATTTCGCGCGGCTCTGTCAGCAATTTTATGCCGTCCAGAATTTGTCGCACACGGCGAGCGGGAAGCGTACCAATAAATCCGTCCAGTTGTGATTTGTCTACGGTGAAAAGCTGGGAGACGTTGACGACGCTGCGTTTGATAAGATTAGCTTCGCCGTCGTTCAGCAATACGTTGCCGGGCGCGTCGGCGCGACGCAGGTTGGAGGTCAACGCGCAGGCGATGACTGTGTTGATGCGGCTATCGTTGAAAACATTGTTTTGGATGACGACATACGGATGCAGATAACCAGCCGCGGAACCAATGGGATTGCCTAAATCTACCCAATAGACATCGCCTTGCCGGATTACCATTCGCCCTCCACGAGGCGGCGTTGACTGGCAGTCATTTGTCGCAATTGCTCGCGCTCTTCGGCTGTCGGGCCGTCTTGATAGACTTCGTTGAGCTTGGCAAGCAGGTGTTGATTTTCCTGACGTCGAATGAAGTCTTCGATAGCCAAAATAAAGACGCGGCTACGCGGAATGTGAAGGTAACGCGCGAGTGCTTCAACTTTTTCAAAAAGAGGTTGTTGAATAGTGATCGCTGTTTTGACATTAGCCATAATCGTACGTTGACGTTGTTTTGTTTACTTAACAGGTCTAGCCTTTTGAACTAATTAGACAGAGCCCAGCGCATTGGCATATCTGTTCCAATCAATAGCTGGAACTGTTCCGAGCGATTGTAATCGTTGAAGTAGTCGAAATAGAAAGAAGGCGAGTGAATGGTCGGTTGGACTCAAGGTTAAAGACCCGCCAAATGTGTCGAATGATTTGTCGGAAAGAGCGAGCCCGCAATCCAAAGCACAAATATCCGTTAAAGTGCTGAGGTTTGTGCGAAATGAGACGCCAGACATGCCATCTTTCCATTCAATGTCTATCGCTACGATACCAGCAATAATTGGGAATAAAGGCTTCGGCGGGTATTCACCGCCCGCGTGAGGGATTGGGACGCTTGTGCGTTCAAGCCTACGAACAGATTTAGCTTTTTCACCAGCATACTCAAGGTATGATTTGTTAATCGTAGGCTTTACTTCAAGTACACAATACACGGCCTCAGCTGGAATAAATCTATGAGCTTGCTGGTCAAGAAGTGTTGGCGTGTATTGATGGTCAAAGATGACTATGTCTATTTGATCGCTTGTAGCCCCGTTGGAGTCAATTACGATTCCGTGGTCAATGGCGTACCGCATTGGCAGGTACTTGCGAAGGAGATTGAGAAAATGCTGCTCATTTACTTCTCCCATTACACCACTGTGAGTAATTGTTTTAGACGACAATCTCAGTTGAGACGCAACGGCCTCTTGCTCTGCGGCAAATGCAGAGCGGAGAAAGGCTTTCCCGTCAATTTGTGTTTCAGCTTTGGCTTTGTTCATCGTTGTTATCACCAAACGATTTTATCCCAATATGGTTCGGCAAGTGAGTTAGCAGCCTTCGTTGCAAGTGCTCTTTTTTCTGCGGCTGTACAGTCATCTGAAACTATGTTGTTAGAATTTGCAGGGTCAATAAATCGCACTGACTCTATGCGGTCTCGAACATAAGCCAAAACAGTAAGAACATTTGCTGAAAGATTTTCTCTGCGAGCGTTGCAAAGCGAATCAATTACAGCCATTTCTAGAAAGAAAGACGGGAATTCAAGTTTATGAAGTTGACGCCAAACCTTGAGCGCCTTGATCTCATTA
>JANNUY010000610.1:0-2088 GCA_031414155.1 Acidobacteriota bacterium | reverse complement strand
GGCGTCGCCGAAGAACTGGTGGCGACCAAGGCTTTCTTCGTGCGCGCTGGGTTATTCAAAGACCTGGACATAATGCTCGGCTGCCACGTCAGCAACGACTTCGCAACGAATTGGGGACAGCCTCCGAATAACAGCGGTTTGGTTTCCGTGCAATATTACTTTCACGGCAAAGCCGCCCATTCAGCAGCCGCTCCGTGGTCAGGCCGCAGCGCGCTGGATGCGGTCGAGTTGATGAACATTGGCTGGAACTTTCGGCGCGAGCATTTGCGCCTGAATCAGCGCTCACATTACGTCGTCGTCAATGGCGGCGATCAGCCGAATGTCGTGCCATCCGAAGCCAGCGTTTGGTATTACTTCCGCGAATTGGAATATCCAAGAATCAAAGAGTTGTTTGATCTTGGCAACAAGATGGCGCAAGCGGCCGCGATGATGACCGACACGACGGTTGACTGGCGCGTCGTCGGTTCTGCCTGGCCCAATCACTTCAACCAAACCATCGCCGAAGTGCAGCAGAAAAACATCGAAGCCGTCGGCATGCCAACCTGGGACGACAACGATCAAACGCTGGCGAAAGCGCTGCAAAAAGAAATCAACGCGAAAGTTGAAGGGCTGAAAACCAAAGCGAAAGGATTGGAAGGCCCAAAAGAAGTCGTGATGGGCGGCGGCTCTGATGACGTAGGCGACATCTCGTGGAATGTGCCGATGATTTATTTGCGCTACCCGGCGAACATCCCCAATCTGCCCGGCCACAGTTGGGAAAACGCGATTGCAATGGCGACGCCGATTGCGCATAAGGGTTCGACAGCAGGCGCGAAAGCCCAAGCCCTCACCGCGCTCGACTTTTTGCTGCAACCCGAACTCGTCAAACAGGCGTGGGACTATTTCAACAACGTACAAACCAAAGAGATCAAATACCAACCCCTCATTGGCCCGAACGATCAACCCGCGCTCGAATTGAATAAAGAGAAGATGGAAAAGTTCGCGCCGGAACTGAAAAAGTATTATTACGACCCGGTGCGCTATAAAACTTACCTTGAACAACTCGGCATTGCTTATCCAACCGTGCGCAAACCATAGAGCGCCCTCAAGCGCCCTATGGTTTGGGTTGGATTAGCCGCTAAGTTTCACCGGCAACGCTGGGCGGGGCTATACGCGAAAGTAATCACCGCGCCAGTTTTTGATGGCTTGTTTGATTTCTTTCGACGAAGTGAATTTGCGGTCTACGACTTGTTGCGCGAGCGCGGGCAGTTCTGCGTCAGAAGCAAAACGCAGCGCGACGATAAAGCGTTCGGGCAGGGCGCTGGCTTTGGCTGCGAGGTCGGCAGGCAACAGTTTTTGAAAGCGCAATTGTTCTTCCAAACGAATCAAACGGTCTTGCGCCTTGAGTGGGTTGATGCGAGTCAGAAGCAAAATCACAATCAAGCCAAACGCTAACACCAAGGCTTCAAGGTGTGAGAAATCAGGTGACTGATAAAGCTGATAAGCCGTGTAAACAAAATGAAACAAAACAATCGGCGCGGCTACGAAATGAAACGGCGGATGCCAGCGCGTATGGTTGGCGATGGTTTGCGTAGGTTCGGACATGGGTGAAAGATTCTCCTGTTAAATTGACGAGATGCCGCCGCGTCCTGCCGGTCTATCCATCGTGACTTTGGGCAGTTCGGGCGTGAAATCTTCGCCGGGGTTGATGAACTGGTCTAACTCGAATTTGTACTGCTTGTCGTAAAGCTGTTTGTAGCGCCCGTCGAGCGCGAGCAATTCGGCGTGTGTGCCGCGTTCGACGATCTCGCCGTGTTCCAACACTAAAATTTGATCGGCTGAACGAATCGTCGAAAGCCGATGCGCGATAACAAACGTAGTCCTTCCGGCACGCAATTGCTTCAGCCCTTCTTGAATCAGCAACTCGCTTTCGCTGTCTAAACTCGAAGTGGCTTCATCCAGAATCAGGATTTTGGGATTCGCCAACAGAGCGCGAGCAATGGCAATGCGTTGGCGTTGTCCACCCGAAAGTTTTACGCCGCGTTCGCCGACGATGGTTTCGTAACCCTTCTCAAAACCCGTGATGAACTCATCGCAATGGGCAATGCG
>JANNUY010000609.1:0-1741 GCA_031414155.1 Acidobacteriota bacterium | reverse complement strand
GGCTTAGGCATCTCAACGCGGTCGGCGGTTTCAAACACAGCAATCTCTTTTTCCCACTGCGCGAAATCGCGCGGCTTCTCGGCTTGCAGCTTCACTGCCAACCAATCGGCGACTTGGTTTTTGTATGCGGGCGCGAAACTTTCCCACCGCGCCATGCCGTGCGTTCCGTCGGGAATCGTAATCAAATCACACGAGACGCCCGCCGCTTTGAGTTTGCTTTGAAAGAGCGGCGACCACGAATACAGCACGCTCATATCGCCTGTGCCGTGAATGAGCAAAAACGGCGGCAACCCCGGTTTGATGTGATTGATCGGTGAGGCTTCGCGCAATAAGGCTAACGTCGTTTCATCGGCTTTCGCTTCCTTGCGTCCGAACAAGCCACGCATCGAAGTACTCAATCCGCCGCGTCGTTCCATATCCAGAATGAAATCAATCGGCGCGTAAAACGGCACGACGGCTGCAACCCGCGTATCGTCTTTTGCCAGCACGGCGGCTTGCGCGGCAATCTGCCCGCCCGCTGATTCGCCGACGAGTGCGATGCGATTAGGGTCTACGTTGTATTCCGCCGCGTGGGCTTTGACCCAGCGAATCGCGGCATGAACGTCATCAATCGGTGCGGGGTAATTATGCTTCGGCGCGAGGCGATAGCTGATCGTGAACCACGCGATGCCGCGCTCTGCCACCGGGACGAACAACGGATCGTTGCCGCCCGTGCGATTGCCGCCTGACCAGCCGCCACCGTGTACGAATATCACGGCGGGAAATTTGCCTTTGCCTGGGGGAACGAATGCATCAAGTTTCAAACTCTCGTCGCCCGCGTGCGCATATTCGATGTCGGTCTTGACGCGATCTTTCAAGAGGCCAATGGAATAAGGTTTAGGTTTTCTTTCTACCGGAGGCAGCTTGTAACAAAAGTCCGGCTTCCAATCGCCTAACACTTTTTCAGAGGTCAGTGACTTCGCGTCAGCTTCACTGAGTTTGCGCAACCACTTCACTCGTGCAGCGTCATTCGCGCCTGCGCCAGTCGAATTGAACTCGCTGTAACGGGCCGTCTTCTCACGCTCCGGTCCCGTCCAGTGATGCCAACCTTCAGGCCGCACGTTCGCTGACATTTCCGTATTCAAAAAAACCGTATGCGCAAAGCCGCGCCACGGTCTGCCCAAATAGGTTTTCACATTCGGCTCGCCGGTAATTTTGCCGCTGGTAAACACAAAACCGTACGCTTGCGCTTCAGGCGTAGAAGCTGCCGTGATGTAACCATCCTTCAATACGTGAATGTGACAACCTTCGAACCATGCCGTCGCGCCGCCAAAGATGAAATCTACGTGACCGGTGATATAACAGTTCTCGAAATACTGCCGTCCGCGATTGAGAAAGATCGTATCTTGCCAGCCGAGGAAGCGGCAGTTTTTGAAAGCCACTTGATCGGCGTCTACGCGCAAGGCGAGGGCTTGGCCGACGGGGCCTGCGGAATTCTCGAAGGTGATGTTCTCTGCTGAAAATCCATCGCCGTCTACTTGCAAGGTCGGCGTGCGAAACGTGCCGATGGGCTTTCCATCAAGGCCCGGCAGGTTCGCGTGCAAATTCATCGTGATAATCGTGGTCGTGGCATCTTCACCGACCAGCTTGATGAAGCGGCGTTCGCGTTGCACGTAAATCAGTTCTCGATAAACGCCGGGCTTGACCGCAATCACCCACGGACGCTCGGCGCTCGGCAAGCCTTGCGGCGCAGCCATAATCG
>JANNUY010000608.1:0-4600 GCA_031414155.1 Acidobacteriota bacterium | reverse complement strand
GGGTGCGATAACTTTTCGCCTCATTTCCGGTGGTTTCACCACCGGCTACCATCCATCGCGCCTCCGGCGCATAAAACCTGTCAAACGGAATTGTCTCAATTACATCGCGTAACATCAGTCGTTAATGTTTTCTCTTCAACTGCTTTTTCTACGGTGCGAAAAATATCAGCCGCTCTGCGATTAGACAAATACAAAAAGTTAATCCGCAGGATAAGCTGTGCTAATCTGAGGCGAGAGGCGCTTATGCACATCGAGACGCTCAAAACCTTTTGCGACCTGATTGAAACCGGCAGTTTCAACAAAGCCGCGCAACGCAATTTTATTTCGCAATCCGCCGTGAGCCAGCAACTCAAGGCGATTGAAGCGCGCTATGACCGGCAATTGATCGAACGCGGGCAACGCAAAGGCGTAGCTTTGACTGAAGCAGGGAAGCAGTTTTACGCCGCGTGCAAAGAGATGCTCGAACGCTTCGACGCGCTCGAAGAACAGATGCGCGATCAAACCGACGCCATTGCGGGAACGCTCAAAGTGGCTACGGTTTATAGCATCGGCTTGCACGAGTTGCCGCCTTACGTGAAGCAATTCATGAAAGCGCATCCGCAAGTCAAAGTTCATATCGAATACAGCCGGACGGATAAGGTTTATGAAGCCTGCCAAAATAACGCGATTGATTTCGGCATTGTGGCGTTGCCGTTGCGGCGTCCGAATCTCACGGTGATTCCGCTGCGGCAAGACAAACTCGTTATCGTTTGCGCGCCCGAACATCGCTTGGCGCGCAAACGCAAAGTCAGTTTCACGCAACTGGCGGGCGAAGATTTCATCGCGTTCGAGCGCGACATTCCTACACGCAAGACGATTGACGGCATGCTCAAACAACACAAGGTCGCGGTCAATTACGCGATGGAATTCGACAATATTGAAACCCTCAAACGTTCGGTCGAAGTCGGCATCGGCCTTTCGATATTGCCCGAAACAGCCGTCGTCAACGAGGTCAAAAACGGTTTACTCGTGCAGTTAGATTTCACCGAAGGCACGTTCACGCGCGCCATCGGCATCATTCATCGGCGCGGCAGAGTGTTCAGCGCGGCCTCGCGCGAATTCGTGCAAATGCTGACAGCCGCGCGTTGACGCTGTCAGACTTCAGACGTAGACTGCGCCCGTTTTATACAAGCACTCATTCAACCGGCGCATTTCTGAAGCCGGAACACTTCAAAAAATTAGTCGGCAGTAAGTTTAGTAAATCAGGCAGTAACCCAGAACGAAAAGGAGCAGAGAGCGGCAGAAAAGCTGTCTTTGTCTGTCGTTAGGATTTTATGGCTGAATCGAAAACTGCTTTGCAAGATCGTCGCTTCGGTGCGACTGAGCGGCGCGAGTCGTGGTGGACAGAAGTCTTGCCCATCATCATCGTGTTCGGTGGCTTCGGCATTTACGCGACGTTGCGCGCGATGGAAGGCGCGCATTACGAATGGGGGCCATATCTCTCGCCGTTCTATTCGCCGTTGATTGATCCCAACCACACTTGGCTGCCGAAGTGGTTTTCACCTGCGATGTTGATTCTCGGTGCGCCGCTGGGCTTTCGCACGACTTGTTATTATTACCGCAAGGCCTATTACCGCGCCTTTTTTATGTCGCCGCCATCGTGCGCCGTGACCGGACGCGCAGCGGGCAAGTATTCGGGCGAACGCAAATTTCCCTTCATTCTGCAAAACCTGCATCGGTACTTTTTGTATTTGGCGCTGATATTCATCTTTATTCTGTGGTACGACGCGCTCAAGGCGTTCTTCTTCGCTGACGGATTCGGCATTGGCGTCGGTTCGCTGATTATGTTGCTCAACGTAATTTTGCTGTCGGCCTATACGTTTTCCTGCCACTCGCTGCGGCATCTGGTCGGCGGCAAGCTCGATTGCTTTTCGTGCGAAGTCGCGGGCGGGACGAAATACAAAGCATGGCGCGGTGTCAGCATTTTGAACGAACGGCATATGCAATTCGCATGGGCGAGCCTACTGTCGGTGGGCTTGTGCGATTTGTATATCACGCTGGTTTCGCGCGGTTACATTACGGATTTGCGGTTGTTGTGATGACCAAAGCACTTTCTGCAAACGAAATAACGACAGACATTGATGACAGCGATGATTGGACAGAAGAAGACATGCGCGAGTTTACCGCGTATTCGATGCGTTGCTATATGGAAAGGGAAGAAGCCGAAGAGGCTGACTTTCCTACTAATGAAATAACACCCCAAGCTAAAATCCAATGAGTGAAAAATACGAAACTCACGAACACGATGTCTTAATCATCGGCGCAGGCGGTGCGGGTTTGCGCGCTACGATTGCGGCGCTGGCGCAAGGCGCTTCGGTTGGTGTCGTCTGCAAATCGCTGCTCGGCAAGGCGCACACCGTGATGGCCGAGGGCGGCGTCGCGGCGGCGATGGCGAACGTAGACAGCGCCGACGGGTGGCAGCCGCACTTCCGCGACACGATGCGCGGCGGCAAGTTCATGAATAACTGGCGCATGGCGCAACTGCACGCGCAGGAAGCGCCCGACCGCGTGCGCGAGCTTGAACAATGGGGCGCGCTGTTTGATCGCACGCCCGACGGTAAAATCCTGCAACGCGCGTTTGGCGGACACACCTACAAGCGGCTCTGTCACGTAGGCGACCGCACCGGCCTTGAAATGATTCGCACGCTGCAAGATCGCGGCGTCGCGCTGGGCGTAGACGTTTTCATGGAATGCACCGTCACCAAGTTGCTCAAAGAAGGCGACCGCGTCGTAGGTGCATTTGCTTACTGGCGCGAGACGGGACGCTTCGTTGTCTTCAAAGCCAAAGCCATCGTGATTTGCACGGGCGGCATCGGCAAGGCTTATCGCGTCACGTCGAACTCGTGGGAATACACAGGCGATGGACAATCTTTGGCGTTCGAGGCCGGAGCCGAATTGAAAGACATGGAATTCGTCCAGTTCCATCCGACCGGCATGGTGTGGCCGCCGGGCGTCGCGGGTATTCTTGTCACCGAAGCCGTGCGCGGCGAAGGCGGCATCCTGCGCAACAGCAAAGGCGAACGCTTCATGGAAAAATACGACCCAAAACGCATGGAGCTTTCGACGCGTGACGTGGTGGCGCGTTCGATTTACACCGAAGTCAGAGAGGGGCGTGGCTCTGAACACGGCGGAGCCTTTCTCGACATCTCGCACAAACCGGCGGATTACGTGAAGAAAAAGCTGCCGAGCATGTATCACCAATTCAAAGAACTCGCCGACGTAGACATCACTGCTGGCCCAATGGAAGTCGGCCCCACATGTCATTACATGATGGGTGGCATCAACGTCGAAGCCGAGACGCAAGCCTCCACCGTCCCCGGCTTGTATGCGGCGGGCGAAGCGGCGGCGGGCTTGCACGGAGCCAATCGTTTGGGCGGCAATTCGTTGTCTGACTTGTTGGTCTTCGGGCGGCGCGCGGGCGAAGCGGCGGCGCAGTTTGCAAATAGTTCAAAGGCCGTGACGATTGATAACGATCAAATCGAAGCGGCTGCGCGCGAAATGCTCGAACCCTTTGAACGCACAACGGGCGAGTCGCCTTATGACGTTCACGATGAATTGCAGGATTCCATGCAAAGCCTGGTCGGAATCTTTCGCAACGAAGAAGACATGACGAAAGGTTTGGCGAAACTCGAAGAGTTCAAAGCGCGTGCGAAAAAAGTTCGCGTCGTAGGCTCGCGTATGTTCAACCCCGGCTGGCATCTGGCGAAAGATTTGCAAAACATGCTGATGGTGTCAGAAGCGATTGCGATTTCTGCGCGTGAACGCAAAGAGTCGCGCGGCGCGCACGCACGCATTGATTTCGAGAAACTCGACGATGAGGTTTGGGGTAAACAGCACAACATCATTACGCGCAACAGCGACGGCAGTTTGAACCTGTCGCAACGTCCGGTGTTTGAATTGCCCGACGATCTCAAACAAATTCTGGCGGAGGATCAATAATGGCTGAGGCTACTCTGAGAATTTATCGCGGAGACAAAGACGGCGGCGCACACGTCGAATACAAGGTGCCAGTCGCGCCGGGCATGGTCGTGCTGGATGCGCTGCATTACGTGCAAGGCCATCAAGCGCCTGATTTGGCCGTGCGCTGGAATTGCAAGGCCGCGAAATGTGGTTCGTGTTCGGGCGAAGTCAATGGCCGTCCGAAACTGATGTGCAAGACGCGGCTTGATGATCTGCCGCTTGATCAGCCGATCACGATCAATCCGTTGAAGAGCTTCCCGATCATCAAAGACCTCGTTACCGACGTGTCGTGGAATTACAAAATCAACAAAAAGATTCCGCCGTTCACGCCTGCGCCCAACACTGAATGGAAGATGCAGCAGGATGACATTGACCGCGTGCAGGAGTTCCGCAAGTGCATCGAATGCTTCCTCTGCCAAAACGTATGCCATGTGTTGCGCGATCACGAGAAGAAAGAAGATTTCGGTGGTCCGCGCTTTTTCGTGCGCATTGCCGGACTCGAAATGCATCCGCTCGACACCGTTTCGCGCACAGCGTTGTTGAAAGACGAACTTGGCATCGGGCTTTGCAATATCACCAAATGCTGCACCGAAGTTTGCCC
>JANNUY010000607.1:0-2876 GCA_031414155.1 Acidobacteriota bacterium | reverse complement strand
CGCGCCGAACGCGGGTTCAGTTAAACGATTGGCCGCCCTGCGGCGGCTGGCAAAGCTGCTGGGAATAACATTTTTGCCACGGAAAATTCATTCGCCAGAGATTTCACTCGCTGGAGATTCTATCCAAATCAGGTAATCACCTGCGCCTTGTTTTGCCCCTGCGAACAAACGGGTTGAACGAGAGCCAGGTTAAGAAGGGGAGCCTACTGTGAAACTAAGAAACCTTACTGTTTTTCTGTGTCTGTGGTTGACGCTGGGCGCGTGGGCGTTCGCGCAAGATCGCGGAACCATCACCGGTCAAGTGCATGACGACGCCAGAGCCGTCATGCCCGGCGCAAAGGTCACGCTGACCAATCCGGCTACGGGTCAGGTCACGCAGGCGGAGACCAATTCAGAAGGCGTTTACACGTTCCTCTCGCTCAACGCGGGACGTTATGAAGTCGTCGCTGAAAAAGCGGGCTTCCGCAAAGCGCAAGCGACGAACGTCGTCGTGCAAGTGAGTACGACGACGCGCCTCGACATCAAGTTAGAGTTGGGCACGGTGGCCGAAACGGTGCAGGTGGAATCTTCCGCGCCGTTGCTGCAAACCGACCGCAGCGATCTCGGCACGGTGGTAGACAACAAGGCCATTCAACAATTGCCGCTATTCATCAACGGCGGCTTGCGCAGCAATCTGGCGTTCACCAGCCTTGCGCCCGGCGTCACGATGAATTTGCAAAACGATCCTGACACTGTCGGCGGCGCGCCGCGCATCGCGGGCGGCCAGGCCAATGGCGCGAGTTTGCTCGTAGACGGCGGCGAATCCATGAGCGAACGCCGCAACGACCCGCAAATGCGCGTGGTCAGCGCCGAAGCCGTCGAAGAATTCAAGGTGCAAACTTCTGCGTATTCCGCCGAGTTCGGACGCTCTTCCAACGGCGTGCTGAATTACACCACGAAGTCGGGTACGAATCAGTTGCACGGTTCTTTTTTGGGGCAACTGCGCCACGAGACGCTGAACGCCAAGGGCTTTTTCTGGGGCGCGCGCGGCCAGTCGCTGCAACGCCAGCACGTCGAAGCCGCCAATCTGGGCGGCCCGGTATACATTCCGAAAATTTACGATGGACGCAACAAAACCTTTTTCTTTTTCGCGGGTGAACGTTCGCGCGCCAAGAATTACAGCAGCGCCGGTTTGATCTCGCTGCCGATTGCTGATTTTCGCAACGGCGATTTTCGCCGCTACACCAACGCCGCCGGACAGATGGTTCCGCTGTATGACCCGCTCGATGCCAACGGCAACGTGATTGCCAACGCGGCGACGCGCCAACGCATGCAATGCAACGGCGTGCTGAACGTCATCTGCGCCAATCGCATCAGCCCTGTGGCGAGAACGATTCTGGCGGAACTGCCGCTGCCCGATAACCCCGATGTCGTTTTTAACAACACCGCCGCGCGCAACAACGGCGGGCGCACGCCGGGCGCGTGGCAAGGCGTTTATTCGATCAAGGGCGACCACGTCATCAATGACAAGATGCGCGTGAGCGGCATGTTCAGCAAGCAATACTTTGACAGCTATCCGCTCATCGGCCCGATTCCCGGCCCGCTGGCCGAAGCCTTTCAAGAGTTCGGCCACGTTCGTTATTGGCGCTTCAACGGCGATTACGTCATCAGGCCGAACCTGTTGAACCATTTCACCGTCGGCATCAACCAACGCAAGCTGGGCGAAGGGCCGAATCTGGGCTTGCCCGATTCTTATCGCACGGCGACGCTGCTGCCGGGCGTGCAAGGTTCGGGTGGGGAGAAGGCTCCGAATTACACTAAATACAACACGGAGTTCGGCAATTACGGCGGACACGTTTATACCGAATCGCCCGGACGTACGCTCAACATCAACGATCAAATGTCGTGGGTGAAAGGGCGTCATAATCTCAAGTTCGGCGCCACCTACATGGACGTGAGCTATCGCCGCATTGACTGCAACAACTGCGGGGGTTCGTTGAGTTACAGCACCGCTGCGACTGGCAACCCCAGTGTCAGCGGACAAAACGGCATCTCTTATGCAGCCTTCCTGCTGGGTTTGCCGAGCGGCGGTTCGTTCAATTTCGGCGCGGACATTGATTACCGCTACAAGTATTACGCCGGATTCGTGCAGGACGATTTCAAGCTGTCGAGCAAGCTCACGATCAACGCGGGCTTGCGTTATGACCTGAGCATTCCGCGCCGCGAAGCGCGGCTGCAAAACAGCAACTTCAATCCGACGATTCCGAACCCGGCGGCGGGCAACATTCTGGGCGCGCTCGAATTCGCCACCGAAGACAATCCGATACTGCTCGACATCCGCAAAAACGCTTTCGCGCCACGACTGGGCTTTGCCTATCGGCTCAACGACAAGACGGTCATTCGCGGCGGCGGCGCGATTATGTGGGACATCATTCGTGAAGACGGCAACGCCGACAACGGCATTCAGGGCTTCGGCGGAGGCTTTGGTTCCATCGCCAACAATCTGTCGAACGGCATCGCCTTCACGCAGCGAAACGGCTTGAATGATTTTCGCGCGTTGATCGAAGGGCAACGCCCGCCGCAAAAGAATCCGGGCATCGGCGTCAACGGCTCGGTGACTTACAAGACGCGCGAATCGGGCAAGCCGGGTTATTACACTGATTACAATCTGACGGTGGAACACAGCCTGACGCCTTCGACGTTGTTTCGCGCGAGCTTCCACGCCAATTACGGCATCAAGCTTTACCAGGCCGGGCTTGATCTCAACCAACTCGACCCGAAGTATCTCGCCATCTACGGCTCGTTGCTGACCAGCCCCGTGAGCGCGGTCATCAACAATCCGACGGTCGTCGCGGCGGGCTTCAAGCTGCCTTATGCGAACTTCCAGCAGACGCTGC
>JANNUY010000606.1:0-6433 GCA_031414155.1 Acidobacteriota bacterium | reverse complement strand
GACAATTGGCGCGGACGCGCAAAACTGGCACGGTCGGCAATCTTCGCAGGATTGCACAACACCAAATCGGCAAACGCACCGGGGCGAATTACGCCGCGATCACGCAGCCCGAAAATTTGCGCGGGATAAGAAGTCATTTTGCGAATGGCTTCTGCCAACGTGAGCGTCGCATCGTGTTTGACGAACTTATTCAGGATGCGCGCGAAGGCTCCGTAAGCCGCCGGATGTGGCAAGCCGCGTCCGTAATCTTCGGCGTCCGTGCAAAAGGCGCAGAGCCGATGGCGGACAAATTGACTGAGCAACGCGCGCTCTTCGCGTTCGCCGCTCACTTCAAAAATCACCATCGAAACTTGTCCGCGTTCTTCTATCAGCAAATCTGAAATCGCATCGAAAGGCGTCTTGCCCGTGAGCGTGGCGAGTTCAACCAGCGTGCGGTTTTCAAAACGTTTGTTCTTACGGCTAGCGACGTAACCAATCGTAATCGCTTCCCAACTCGTAGCCCGCACCAAATTATGCGGCCAGCCATTTTCGCCCAACGCAGGCCATACGGATTTGCGCGAGACGATGTCGCGTTCGATGCGCCGACGTATTGATGCGTCTCGCAAGCGCGTGAATAATTCATCTACGCCGCCTTCCAACGCCCAGGGCGGATACAACGCAATCATCATCGTGGCCGCCGCGGTATAAGGAAACATATCGAAACTGATACGCACACCTTCGCGTTCGGCTTGTTCTTCGAGCGCGAGAACTTTAGGGATTTTGAGCCAATGCGCGCGGCCTACCGCTTCGTTGTGTGAGTGATGGATGCGCACGCCAGTCGTGCGTCCGACTTCGATCAACTCTTTCACGGCAGGCAACAGCGTCTCGCTCGAACCGCGAATGTGGCTCGTATAAATGCCGCTGTGCGCAGCGACTACGCGCGCGAGGTCATGCAATTCATCGGGCGCAGACCACATCCCCGGCGGATAGATCAACCCTGTAGACAAACCCAACGCGCCGTCATTCATCGCCTGTTCGACCATCCGCCGCATCATTCGTTGCTGCGCTTTTGACGGATCGCCTTTCGCCAAGCCCATTGCCGAAACGCGAATCGGGCCGTGCGGCGCGAGCGTCGCCACATTCAACGCCAAACCGTTTTCGCTCAATCGTTGCAGGTATTCGCCGACCGTACGCCACGGCCACGCGACCTGTTCCGGCGTCATCCATGCGTTCACGGCGCGCAAAATGTTTTCGGCCTCAAGGTTGGCAACCGGCGCGCAGCCCAATCCGCAATTGCCGATGATGGTCGTGGTAATGCCCTGCGCCAGTTTGCAACGCATCAACTCGGCTTGGCGTTCAGGCGCGAGCGGCAACAACAGGTCTGCGTGCGAATGCGGGTCAATTAGGCCAGGCAGCAGCGTGAGTCCGTCGGCATTGATGGTTTGTTTGGCTTTAGCAGGGAATTGGCCGATGGCAGCAATGCGATTTGCTTGGATGGCTACGTCGGCGCGATAGGCGGGCTGACCTGTGCCATCGAGAATGAACGTATTGCAGAGGAGCAAGTCATAGATCATGCAATAAAACCGCGAACCCTCAGTCGCCGACACGCCCCAGCCAATAATCAGGTTGACGGCGCTGATGCATTACCGCAATAACAAGTATCTCGTCAGCATCAGCGTGATAAACAATGCTGTAAGGAAACCGAGACAACTGATAACGCCTTATGTCGTCACGCCAAATCGCCCAGGCTTGTGGCAGAGTTTGAATCTGGTCGAAACCATCCGCTAGTTCACCCCAAAACGCATTCCCTAACCCAGTTGGCAATCCATCGTAATAATCCGAGATGGCGTTGATTTCGTCCTGAGCTTCAGGGTGAACACGCAAGGGAATCATTTGAGGCGCTCCCTGGCTTCACGCAAAACTTCGTCGCCAGAGCGACAGATAACTTGACCGGTTTTTATTTCAGACAAACGCCGCTTGAGTTCATCAAAACTAACTTCTCGTATCGGTGAGGCATCTGGCTCTGGCAGGCTCGCTAACAGGTTTTGCGCCAACCAGGCGCGGGCTGATAGCGGAAGCGCCAGCAATTCGGTATTCAGTGATTCCATTTCAGTAACCATCAGATTGCTCCTTTTGCAGATGTTTGTTATCTCTAGCGGGCATTTTCGTTGCGATACATCCAAAGTCAATCAACCGAATCTTGAAGGAGAGATCACCATGCTTGCCCGTATCCTTTGTTTACTGTTCACGGTTTCCATCATCACATTTGCCGACACCAACTGGCCGCAATTTCGCGGAGCCAATTCACTCGGCACGCCTGACCCAAAAAGTGAAGCCGCGCTGCCCGACAAATGGAGCAAGACCGAAAACGTCGCGTGGAAAACCGACGTACCCGGCACAGGCTGGTCTTCGCCGATTGTGTGGGGCAGCAAAGTATTTTTGACGGCAGTCATCAGTGACGCGCAACTAGAGCCAGTCAAGAAAGGTTTGTATTTCGGCGGCGAGCGTCCGATTCCGCCGGGCGAACATCGCTGGGTGGTCTATTGCCTTGATTTCAAAACCGGCAAGCTGCTGTGGGAACGCGAAGTCTTGCGCGCCAAGCCTGCGTTCAATCGCCACTTGAAAAACAGCTACGCTTCAGAAACGCCCGTGACCGATGGTGAACGGGTTTACGCGCTGTTTGGCAACGTAGGGTTGTTTGTCTTCGATATGAACGGCAAGCCGTTGTGGCAGCAAAAGATTGATTCGAAAAGCACGCGCTTCGGTTGGGGCACGGCGGCTTCGCCGGTGGTATGGCAAGACCGTCTTTTCGTTTTGAACGACAACGAAGAGGCTTCGCATCTGGCGGCGTTGGATAAGAAAACCGGCAAAGAATTGTGGCGCGCTGAACGTTGGAAGCAAACAAATTGGGCTACGCCGTATATCTGGAACAGCGGCAGGCGCGCCGAATTGATCGTGCCCGCGACGAAGCGCGTCATCTCTTATGACCCGCAAACCGGCAAAGAGATTTGGACATTCAGCGGCATGAGTTCGATTGCGATTCCCACGCCATTTTCAGCTTTCGGGATGTTATATGTCTCATCAGGTTACGTCGGCGACCAGCATCGCCCGACTTACGCGATCAAGCCGGGCGCGAGCGGCGACATTTCGCTCAAAGAAGGCGAGACCAGCAATCAGTTCATCGCATGGTATCAACGGCAGGCGAGTCCTTATAACCCTACGCAATTGATTTACGGCGACTTACTTTACACCTTGCTGGATCGCGGTTTTTTCACCGCGCACGAAGCCAAGACGGGCGCGGAAGTATACGGACGCCAACGCATTGATCCCGAAGTACCGGTTGGAGCATTCACTTCGTCACCGTGGGCTTATCAAGGCAAGATTTTTTGTTTGAACGAAGACGGCGATACTTTCGTCGTTCAAGCGGGACGCGATTACAAAGTCATCGGCAAAAATTCGCTGGATGAGTTGTGTATGGCTACGCCCGCGATTGTGGGCGACAGCTTGTTGATCCGCACGGCGACGAAGCTGTATCGCATTCGGAAAACGAAATAACGAAAGGTGTCGCGGACTGCCAGTCCGCGACACGCTCAAATCAGTCGGAATGAACAATGCCAGCGCGACGAATGTCATACGCCACCGAAGCAAACGCTTGAAGGTAAGCCAACACGACCGCTGAAAGCGCCGCGTAAATCCCCAAGCTCGAACGCGGCGCTGGGCTGAAATACAACGAGCCCAGCCAGACCAAGCTCAAACCTGCCACCGTCCAACGCCAAGCAATCAACCGCTGCCGCCAGATGAAAAGCAACGCGAAGCCAAGCACCGCCGTCATCACCGCCAACGGATGCGGCCACCACACCATCAGCAACAACGCCGCGTAATAACTCACGACCACGCCGCGTACGAACTTTTGCAGCGTGTAATAGTCTTCGTAAAAAAACGTGAAGAAGGTAGCGACCAAGCTGAGTGTGAGCAGCCAGTTGTATTCGCCCAACGGCAAGCCCGTCGCGCACGTCAGCCACCAATGCCACGCGACGATCAACCAGATCGGCATTGAATTGCGCAACCATTTCGCGGTGCGACTGGGTTTGAGAAAAAGCAAATCAGCCGCAAGATAAAAGTAATATGCCGCGAGCGGCAGCCAGATGTGCGCGCCATACGAATGCCAAAGACCGCGTTTGACTGAGACCAGCGTGCCGATCAACGCCGCGAGCAAGGGCGCCCATTCATACGTGCGAATGTTTGACGGCGGTTGTGCGTAAAGCCGTTCGACTTGTGCGGCTTCGTGTAAGGCGGGTTGCAATGAACGATTGATGCGCGCGGCGAGGCGCTGCATGACTTCGTGATGGAATTCTTTCTCTTCGCCGCGGGCGGCGATTTCGGCGGCGTCGAGCGTGAGCGGTTCGTGAAAGCGTACGACGAGTTTGGCGGGCTTGGGCAACAGCTTCCATTTCGGCCACGCGCGCGAAGCTCCGCCGATGGTGACAGGCACGATGGGCGCGTTGGTTGCAATCGCCAAGCGCGCGACGCCGGTTTTTAATTCGCCCAACGCACCAGTCTCGGAGCGTTGGCCTTCAGGAAAAATGCCGAGCGCGTCGCCGTTGTTGAGTACTTGCAAGGCTTGCTGAAAAGCGGCTTCGCCTTTGCCTTTGCGCAGGTCTACGGGAAATGCGCCGAACGCGCGCATCAGCTTTCCTGCCAGCGGAATGCGAAAAAGCGCGTCCCATGCCATGAATCGCAACGGTCGTCGCAAGGGCAAATAAACCAGAATCGGGTCGAGATAAGACGGATGATTGCCCGCGACGATAACTGCGCCGCTTGCGGGTACGTTATGCAATCCGTGGTATTCGAGCGTGAAAATAACGCGCAGCAGCGCGAGCAAGGATTTTTTGAAAAGTTGCAGCATGAAGTGTTCCTTAGTGACGGCGCGCAGTCTGCCACAGTCGGTGTATTGGGAAAATAGTTTCCTAGTTGACAATCAAGCGGGAAAGGAATAAGATATGAATACGATGGCAATAAAGATGACAGCGAAAAAAGTAAAAATCACTCCCAGCGTAGCCGAACAGGCGTTGATTCGTTTGATGCGCGTGGGTGACCGGTTGTGGCGGGCGTCGGACGAACGATTCAGTCGCTGGGGGCTGACCGATAACCATTACAACGTGTTGCGCATTCTCAACGGTGCGCGCCAACCCTTGCCGCAAACCGAAATTGGAAGGCAGATGCTTTCGACGCGGGCGAACGTGACGAAATTGATTGATGCGCTGGAAGAGAAAGGCTTCGCGCAACGAGTCGCCTGCGCAGATCGCCGCGTGCGCCATGTGGTGCTGACCGACGCGGGCGCGGAGTTTCTGGCGGTCACGTTGGACGAAGTCATCGGCTCGGCGCAAGCGACGATGAAACCGCTCACGCGTGAAGAGCAAAAGACGATCTTCCGCTTGTTGGGCAAATTGATGGGCGATCACGAACGCTAAAAAAATTATCCAGATTGTTAATTGAGAAACATTCAACTATGCAGCGTTTATTGGGCAACAACTTAAAGAAGGAGAAAAACTATGACTACGATTATTCGCGCTAAAGACCGTTATCACATTGAGAGCGATTGGCTTTCGGCTTATTGGCTGTTTAGCTTTGATCGTTACTACGATCCAAACAATATGAATTTCGGGCCGTTGCGCGTCTTCAATCACGACACGATTGCGGGCGGCGGAGGCTTCCCGACGCATCCGCACCGCGAGATGGAAATCGTGACGTACGTTTTGTCAGGTACGCTGGCGCATAAAGACAGCACGGGCGGACGCGGTTTGATTCGCGCGGGCGAAGTGCAACGGATGACGGCGGGCACGGGCATCGCACATTCAGAGTTGAATGCCTCTGAAACCGAGCCAATCAAGCTAATGCAAATCTGGCTGACGCCGGAACGCGGCGGCCTGACGCCGGGTTACGAGCAAAAACAATTTACGACGGAAGAACGCACGAGCAAGTTGCTGCCAATTGTGGCAGGAGCGGAAATGGCGGGCGCGTTGAAGATTCATCAGGACACGACGTTTTACGTGTCGCGGTTGAATGCGGGTGTTGCGGTTGCGCATTCGCTCAATGCCAATCGGCGTGCGTTCATCTATGTCATTGAGGGCGAAGTGAAGGTGAATGATGAAACGCTGGCGTCTGGCGATCAAGCGCGTATCGTCAATCTCGAACGAATTGCACTGGTTGCCAATGAAGTGAGTGAAATTATCTTGATTGATTTGCCCTAGCGTTTATCGGCTCATCACGGATTTTAATTTGACAGACTAACGAGTGCGGCTTAACCTGCATGCGTTCAATCAACAACTTGATTGCATTTGACCCAAAGCGGGTTTGAAAAGTTCGCGTGGCGATTTAAGGCGACTTGCTCCACGTAAAAAACTGCTAAAGAGCGTTTACGTTCTCAAACGACGAAGATTTTTTCGAGAACCCC
>JANNUY010000605.1:0-2103 GCA_031414155.1 Acidobacteriota bacterium | reverse complement strand
CTGAGCCTCGGCAATGCGTCAATTGGCCTCAACGAGACGCATTGTCGAGGCTCAGGTCGCTCACGCTCCCCGTACTGCCATTAAACTATGCGAGCGATTCCCACCCTAAAAATCAGCATCTCCGGCGTACGCGGCGTGATTGGTGAATCGTTGTCGCCTACGTTGCTGACGCGCTTTGCGCAAGCCTTCGGCACGTATGCCGGAGCGGGAACCATCGTCATCGGACGCGATCCGCGCACGTCGGGCGAGATGGTGCGCCAGGCCGTCATCGCAGGCTTGCTCTCAAGCGGTTGCCGTGTACTCGATCTAGGCGTCGTGCCCGTACCGACCGTGCAATTGCTCGTGCGGCAACGACGCGCGCAAGGCGGCATCGCTATTACGGCCAGCCACAATCCGGCGGAATGGAATGCGCTGAAATTCGTCGGCGCTGACGGCTTGTTCCTTAGCGCAGGCCAAGCGCGCGAGTTGCTCGACATTTATCATCAGGGCGATTACCGCAAGGCGAGCGTGAACGAGTTGCGGCAAGTCGAGAAATTCGATGGAGCGCTCGAAGCCCATATTCAAGCCATTCTCGCGGCGGTCGGAAAACCCGCGCGCTCAATCTATGTCGCACTGGATTCGTGCAACGGCGCGTCTTCGATTCTCGCGCCGCAGTTGTTGGAAGCCCTCGGCGCGCGCGTGACGGCGATCAACGTTACGCCCAACGGATTGTTTCCGCGCGGAGCCGAACCGATTGCCGAGAACCTCGGCGCGTTGTGCGAATTGGTGAAAAGCAGCAAAGCCGAAGTCGGTTTCGCGCAAGACATGGACGCTGACCGTTTGGCGATCATTGACGAACACGGCTTACCGATTGGCGAAGACCAAACGCTGGCGCTGGCGACGCGTTATGTGCTGAGCAAAACGCCCGGCGCGGTGGTGACGAATTTGTCTACGTCACAAACGATGGATGATGTCGCGCGCCTATTCGGTTGCGAATTGCATCGCGCGAAAATCGGCGAAGCCAACGTCACCGAGCTGATGCAGCGCGTCAACGCCGTCATCGGCGGCGAAGGCAACGGCGGCGTGATTTATCCGCGCATCAACTATTGCCGCGATTCCCACGTAGCCATGGCGCTCGTCTTGCACCTGCTCGCCGAAAGCGGCCAGACCGTCTCGCAACTCGTCAACGCGCTGCCGCGTTACGCCATCGTCAAAGAAAAGCTGCACTGCCCTTCTGACAAAATCAGCGCGGCGCTCAAACTGGTTCGTCAGGAATTTGCAGGACATCCGCAAGACTTGCGTGACGGCGTGAAAGTGACTTTGCCAAACGGCTGGCTGCACGTAAGAGGCTCAAACACCGAACCGATCATCCGCCTGATGGCTGAAGCAAATGACGAAGCAGCGGCGCGTGCGATGTTGGAAAGCGTGTTGGAAAAAGTAGCGCAACTGTTGCGCGAGTAAAAAAGGATTCAGCCACGGGGAACACGGGGAAAAGCGGGGAAGAGTCTGAAGCGTTGAATCGCACGATTTAACCGGACGATTCGCAATCCCAAAACTACCCCCAACTCCCCGTGGCTCATTTCCGGTTGGCTTTCGCGGGTTTGACGTAACTGGCTTTGACGACAGTGTGGATGTTGCCGCGTACGTTGAAATCGCCTTCCAGATGGACTTCGAGCGGGTCGCAGGCCGCGACGAAATCATCGCGGATTTGATTGGCAACGTGTTCGTGAAAGATTTTCACGTCGCGGAACGAGTTGATATAGAGCTTCAGCGATTTCAATTCGATGCACCGCTCATTCGGCACATACATCAGCTTGAGCGTAGCGAAATCAGGAAAGTCAGAGAATGGACAAATCGCCGTGAATTCGGGAATCGTGAACTGAATCTCGATGCGCTTGCCGACGTATTCATAAACGAACGTGTCGAGCGGAACCAAATTCATTTCGGCGGCAGGCGTTGAACGAATTTCGAGATTTTGTTCGGGTGAAATTTCCCGAATAGCAGGCCGGGCTGTTTTTGTTGCAGGAACTGGGTTGGAACTCTTTTTCTTCTTCGGCAAAACAAACCTCTAAATTTGGTACGCGGGCGTCCTCGCCCGCTTGCCTTGAGCCAGAGCGGGCGAGG
>JANNUY010000604.1:0-2513 GCA_031414155.1 Acidobacteriota bacterium | reverse complement strand
CCCAATTTGGCGATGCCGAAATCGAGTACTTTCACCAAACCGCCGTCGTCACGAATCATCACGTTTTCGGGTTTGATGTCCCGGTGGATGATCGCGGCCTCGTGCGCCACGCGCAGCGCATCGGCCATTTGCGCGGCTACATCAATGGCTTGCGCCACGTCGAGCGGCGCGGCTTTCAACCGCTCGCGCAAGGTTTGTCCGGCGATGTATTCGGTGACGATGTAATGCTGCGTTTCTCCCTGAACGCTTTGCGCGCCGATTTCGTGAATCGTGATGATGTTGGGATGGCTGAGTTGCGAAGCGGCTTGCGCTTCCTGTTTGAATCGTCGCACGCGCTCATCGTTGCGAGTGAAGGCGACGGGCAAGACCTTGATGGCGACCGGTCGTTGCAAGGCCGCATCGTGCGCCAGATAAACTTCGCCCATTCCGCCCGCGCCCAGCAATCTTTCAACGCGGTAATGGCCGATCTGCTGTCCCGTGAGCGAAGGCGCGAGCCTGAACGCAGGTGTAGCCAGAAAGCTATCATTCGTCTTCGCGTGTGCCAGCAGCGATTCCACTTCGCGGCGCAAATCGGCATCCGCGCCGCAAGCCTGCGCGAGAAAGGCTGCGCGTTCGGCGGGTGGCAAGTCCAACGCCTTGAGATAGATTTCAAGCACTCGATCTTGGTTCATAAAAATCTCTGTCAATCAGCGTTTCTTCCGTCACGTAGCGACGCCTGACTTTAGCCGTGGATTTCAATCCACGGGCAGCGAGCAAACGATTCCCGCGTCGCGTAGCGACGCCTGAGGCAGCGAGCAAACGATTCCCGCGTCGCGTAGCGACGCTTGATGAATTGATAAGGCGAACCAATGGCAAACCGCGTTAATTCAAGTTCCATGTCGCATCAGCCACGGACTGCGGCGACTCGTTTCGCGGGGCAGTCAGGCGTCGCTACGCGACGCGGGGATTGGTTGCCGCGCCATCCGTGGATTGAAATCCACGGCTAAAGTCAGGCGTCGCTACGCGACGGAAGAGGCGCAACCCGTTTGGTTTGCGGTGCAGCATTACACGACGGAAGAGGCGTAGGCATTTTGGTTTGCTGTGGAGCGTTATGCTGTTTCCAACTCACGCCGCAACCACGCCTGCCCGAACTTCCACAACTGCGTGATGCGTCCGGGGGTCACGCCCAACACTTCGGCAATCTCTTTGCCTTCGAGGTCGGCGAAAAATTTCATCTCGACCACGCGCGCGACTTGCGGATGCGCCTGCGCCAGCCGTTCCAACGCTTCATGCAGCGCGATGATTTCAAGCGAACGGTTCGCCGCGACCAACAAGACTTCATTCATTTCTACGCGCACCATCGTGCCGCCGTGCTTTTGCGCCTGATGGGAGCGCGCGTGGTCTACCAACACGCGGCGCATCACTTGCGCGGCGATGGCAAAAAAATGCGCGCGGTTCTGCCATTGCACTTGCGGCGCATCGGCCAAGCGCAACCACGCTTCATTGACCAGCGCCGTCGTTTGCAACGTATGCCCTACGCGCTCGTCGCGCATCTGCGCCCGCCCCAGCCGCCGCAATTCGTCGTAAACCAGCGGCGTCAATCGTTCCAACGCTTCCTGATCGCCGCCCTGCCAGGCCAACAGCAAGGCGGTGCAATCTTCCTGATCTGAATGTTTCATTTTTGGTTTGCCTCTGTTACTTGTGGAGCGAACGCGGACAGCCGAGCCGCATTATTTTTGGCGCACGGCTAAATCCTCAGCCCGCTTTTCCGCTTATAGCAGTGAACGGCTGATGGCTTTGCTGAATTGTCGTCTGTGAAGAGGGCTGCAATCTAGCATTGCCTTCAGCCGCTGGCAAAAATTTCCAACCAAAAAAAGGAGCATCCTATGAACTTCGCTCACCGTGCTGAATATGCTGCGCGCAGGCTATCAGTTTGCCTGCTTTTAGTTGTTGCTTTCGTCGGTCAAGCTCGACCGCAAACATGGACGGAACTGGCTCCCGTCGGTTCGCCGCCTAATCCTGTAGATACGCCAAAAGAAATTCATTATGACGCGGCAAGTAATCGTCTGATCGTTTTCTTTCCTGGAAACGTGCCTGGCAATCAGATGAGTAGCAATAAGGTTTGGGTTTTGACCAATGCCAACGGACTTGGCGGCAGTCCGCTATGGATTGAGTTGCAACCGACAGGTACCCCGTCTTTCAGCAATGCTTACGAAAGCGTTGTCTATGATTCCGCTACGAACCGACTGATTGTTTATGGCGGCTGCTTTGCGAATTGTGCGCCGCCTCTTGCAAACGTCTTACGTTGAGCAACGCAAACGGCTTGGGAGGCACGCCAAACTGGACACAGAGCGCGATTACGAATCCACAAGCACGCGCTTCTCACAGTGCGGTTTACGATTCTTCAACGAATAGAATGATAGCTTTTGGCGGGCAATTTTCTTTTTTTGGCACGGATCAAAACGACTCTCGCATTTTGTCGAACGCCAATGGAATCAGCACGCCTTCAACCTGGACTACGCTCACGACTACCG
>JANNUY010000603.1:0-3025 GCA_031414155.1 Acidobacteriota bacterium | reverse complement strand
TTTAGCCGTTTGCACTAGCTCAAACGCTGATCGAAGTCACTGCGCCGTAATCGTGCGACAGACTTGTGCGATGCGTCGTTTGTTGTTCGTGCAGGTTCAGCACATCGTTCCAGCTTTTGCGAATCGGCAGGACGAGTTCCGCTGCGAGTTCGCCGACGTTCATGCCGTCGAGAAAGACTTGATCGTGTTCTCGATAACAGTGCGGCGGAATCATCAAGAAGTCGCCTTTGAACTCACTGCGTGCCGCAACGAAATCCATGCCTGCCAACAAACCCGCGACGGTGACGCCTTCGCCAAAGAACGTGCTGGTCACGGGCGCTACGTGCAAGCGTGTGCCAAAGCGTTGATTCAATTCGTCAATCGCTTCTTTCAGCATCGGATAAAAAATCAAGCCGGTCGCCAGCGTACCGTAAACCTTGCGCGCCTGCTTTTCGGTGAACTCGCCGCGTTCGCGCATCTTGTCGAGTTGTTTCATGCGTTTCTGATGCGCGTCAAAGAACTGTCGCACCATGCCTACGCCGTCTTCGATTTGCGGGTATTCGTCGTCATCGCCCGCCATTCCGCGAATAATGCGGTAATGCGCTTTGGGCGGAATCTTGCGTCCGGCGCGGATGTAAAACTCATCGCCCAAAAACGCGAAGACCGTGCCGATTTTCTTTTTCAGTTCAGCTTGCAGCGGCGCAACGAGATCAATGATCTCGGCGCAAAACTCATCGGTGACTGCCGTGAGCCGGTCGCGGTATTTGTGTTTGTCGGTGATGCCAAGCGGCACGACGGCGGTCGAGACTACGCCGGGATGCAAGGCTGAGAGGTCGCGAATGGTTTTGATTAGATGTTCGCCGTCGTTGAGGCCGGGACAGAGTACGACTTGCGCGTGGACTTCGATGCCGTGGTCGGTGAACTCTTTGAGTTGCGCGATGATGTCAACGCGCTTGGGATTGCCCAGCAAATAAGCGCGCAAGTCGGGGTCAGTCGCATGCACTGAAACATATTGCGGAGACAGACGCTGTTCGACGACGCGCTGAAATTCGTTTTTGGTCAGCGTCGAAAGCGTCGAATAGTTGCCGTACATAAACGAAAAGCGAATGTCTTCGTCGCGCACCCACAAGCTCGCGCGCGAGCCTTCGGGGTTTTGCTGAATGAAACAGAACACGCAATCGTTGCCGCACTGGCGCGGCGCCATCGGCTCGAAATCAATGCCCCAGGCTTCGCTTTCGTCCTTCTCAATGTCGTATTCCACCTCTTCGCCATCGGGTTTGACGACGACGACGGAAAGGTCTTCTTCGCCCGCCGTGAGGAACTTGAAATCCAGCGCATCGCGTACGCGCTTGCCGTTGATCGTCCACACGCGGTCACCGGTGGCGAGTTCGAGCTCCGCCGCGAGCGAGTCAGATTCGACGCCGATGATTTTGATGCCTTTTGCCATTAGTTCACACGGTTCTGCCAGTAACCAGGCACACGATGCAAGTGCATCACGGCTACGATAAGAATTTTTTGTTCGATGATTTGATAGATCACGCTAGCGTCGGCAAATTCCTGTTTCGCTTCAGGGTGAAATTCAATGGTCATGATTGATGGTGGCGCGCGCGTAGTTCACGAAAAACCGTTTCCGCCGAAATCGTCTGCACTTGTCCCGTAATGATTTCCTGCACGCGCCTTTCAGCTTCCGCCGCCCATAGTTCATCTGTGGAAGGTTGGTTCGGTGCGTCGAGGCTTTCCAGCAAGTGGTTGGCGAGCATCGCCCGCGCGCCCGGAGACAAGGTCATTGCCGCGCCGATTACTTCCTCAAATTGTGCTGTGAGCATAAGTTTTCCTTTTCTCTAGGCTGCCGTTGGGCTTTTGAATAAGTCCGCCACATGGCAACGAAACCCCGGCAGCAAAGCCTCGCACGTCAAATCTTGCGATTCTTCCAGCATATTCGTGTGCAAGATTGAATCGTGAACGATCACCAAACGATGCTCGGTAGAAATCAGCCAAACCTGTTTGACGCCTGCCGCAAAGTATTCGCGCATCTTGCTGATGACTTGATCGAAGATGTCGTTGGGCGAAATCACTTCGACGGCCAGATCAGGGGCGAAAGGCCATTTAGTTTCCGGTTCGCCTTCGGGCGGAATGCGTTCGAGCGCGACGAAGGCGACATCGGGGATGCGCTCGCGATTGCCGATTTGAAAAGTGGCTTCGCCATAGACGCCGCCGAGATGATTGGCTTCTACGAATGAACCCATACGAACGATTAAGCGCGTGCCTACGCCACTGTGTTTTGCTCCGGGCATTTCTTTCTCCTCTGGTTGGCCGTCAATGAACTCGTAGCGTTTCTCTGGGTCGAGTACGAATTCAGGAGTTATTTCTGCGGCTTCTGCCAACGCTTCTTTTACAGCTTGCATAGTTGGTTCCTCCTAATTGCGAGTTAGATTAATTCATCAATCGCTTTATACGCCAAGCCCTGCGACTCGGCGACGGCTTCGTAAGTGATGTGTCCGGCGTAAGTGTTTACGCCCGCTTTCAGGTGCGCGTCCTTCGCAATGGCGTCTTTGAATCCTTTATTTGCCAGCTTCACCGTGAAGGGCAGAGTCGCATTGGTCAGCGCAAACGTAGAGGTGCGTGGCACTGCGCCGGGCATGTTGGCGACGCAATAATGCAGCACGTCGTCCACATAATAAGTCGGGTTGCTGTGCGTAGTCGGTTTGGTGGTTTCGATGCAACCGCCTTGATCTACGGCTACGTCAACGATGACTGAGCCTTTGTGCATGGTCGAGAGCATGTGGCGCTTGACCAGATGCGGAGCCGATGCGCCGGGAATCAAGACTGCGCCAATCACCAAATCGGCGTGCGCGCAGGCTTCCTGCACGTTGTAATCGTTCGACATCAGCGTCTTGATCTTCGCGCCGAAAATGTCATCCAGATAACGCAAGCGTTCGAGGTTGCGGTCGAGTACGGTGACGTTTGAGCCGAGACCGACAGCCATCTTGATCGAATTCACGCCGACGACGCCGCCGCCGATGATGACGACTTTGGCGGGCAACAC
>JANNUY010000602.1:0-6999 GCA_031414155.1 Acidobacteriota bacterium | reverse complement strand
CCGACGAATAGCACGACTGCGCCTAACGCAATCGCCAGCGTCCTGGGGCGAACGACCGGCGGTGGAGCAGTAGTAGCCACCTTAGCGCCCGCTGTTACCGCAGGTGCATTTGCCGCCGTAGCCGCCGCCGTTACGCTCGTGGCAAAAACATCCTGTCCGCCGACGTTCGTCTCGAACGACGTTGCCGCCGTGCCGCTCTTTTTCAACGTTTGCGTTGACACATCGTCTTCCGCCGCTTCTAACCGTGCCTTGAGGCGCTTGAGATCGGCGACGAGTTCCTGCGCTGTGGCATAACGCTCCTCGCGGTCTTTGGCGAGCAGTTTCGTTAAAACCTGTTCGAGTTCGACAGGCGCATTGGGCAAGTGTTGCGAAATGCGGCGCGGCTCTTCGCGCAACAGCGCCGCGATTACGTCACTGTGCGTAGCTCCGTTAAATGGACGCTTGCCGCACACCATTTCATAAAGCACGACGCCGAGGCTGAACAGGTCAGTGCGCTGGTCAACGCGCTGGCCGCGCGCCTGTTCGGGCGACATATAAGCGATGGTTCCCATCACCAGACCGGGTTGCGTTAGTAAGAGCGATTGCGTAACGGCTTCGTCGTTAAGGTCTTTAGTGTCGGCTTCAACCTGCGTCAGTTTGGCGAGGCCGAAATCGAGCAGCTTCACGTAACCATCCGGTCGCCGCATTATGTTTTCAGGTTTAATGTCGCGATGGACGATGCCCGCCTGATGCGCCGCTTGTAAGGCGCTGGCGGATTGAATGGTGAGTTCGAGCGCGTCAGACAAACTTAGTTGCGAACCTTCCAACAAGCTGCGCAACGTCACGCCTTCGACATATTCGGTCGCAATGTAATGCGCGCCTTCGTGTTGGCCGATTTCATAGATCGTCAGGATGTTCGGATGATTCAACGCCGAAGCGGCACGCGCTTCCTGTTCAAAGCGTTTGACGCGGTCGGCGTCCTGTGTGAATTGCGCGGGCAATAACTTGAGCGCCAGCTTGCGACCGAGCCGCGTGTCTTCGGCCAGAAAAACTTCGCCCATGCCGCCGACGCCCAGCCGTTGCATTACGCGATAATGTGAAATCGTTTGTCCTGTCATATTGGTCATCCTCATCTTGGCGACCTTAAATACGGCAAAAGGGTCGAGATGGATTTATGCTCCAACGCGACCCTTTTTAGTGTCCGTAGCCCGACCGTAAGCGAGGGCTACCTCAGCGTGGCGTACTTCAACCGAACCGAGCGCATCCTTGAGGTAGCCCTCGCTTACGGTCGGGCTACGGACACGCTTCGCGCGAGCTTATTGCGCCGCTGCTTTCTTCTTCAACAACGAGCAAGCCTCAACCGCCGCCGTCGTATTCACAGCGGTGTTGCCTTCTTCGATAAACGAGATTTTGCCCGCTTTGTCTACCACAAAAGTAGCGCGCATACCGGTGCCGGTGGCTTCGTTAAAGATGCCGTAATCCTTCACCATTTGTCGTGATTTGAGATCGCTGAGCAACGGGAAACTCAAGCCTTTGGTTTCAGGGGCGAGTTCCTCTGACCAATGCTTGAGGGTGGGAATACTGTCTACGCTAATGCCGAAAACCTGTGTGTCTGATTCTGCGAATTTGGCGATATCAGCCTGATACGCCTTCATTTCCTTCGTTCAGCCACCGGTGAAGGCGAAGAAATAAACCGCCAACACTACGTTTTTCTGGCCTTTGAACTGACTCAATTTATAAGTCTTGCCGTCCGTGCCGGGCAATTCGAAATCGGGCGCTGCGTCGCCGACTTTCAGATGCGTCTTGACCGCCGGCGGACGCGGCGCTTGGGCCGCTGGCGCAGGCGCGGTTTGCGCGAACGCCACTGCGCTCGGCAGGCACAAAGCCGCTGCCAGCATTGCTTGCTTGAACATTTGCGAAGCCTCCTCTTTGAAATGGATTGTTGCGAATGAGCCGCGTGATTGCGACTTGATACGCGGCATTAGACCTCAAGGTTTAACCTGACGCAATTCATTCATCTTTCGCCCTGCCAAGCCACGGTGAGTTTCGTTTGGTTTTCTAATGCCGCAATGACCGAGCGGTAATGGCGTTTATCAAGTCGCAACATCACGATCTCTTTCCCCGCGCGTAAGGTCATCCAATGTTGTTTGCTGAAAGTGTGATGTAACACGATGCCCACCGGCGCTAACACCAACCCTGCTCCCAAAAACGCGCCGCCAACCGGATAAAACTTTCCCCCCGCAAGAGCTAAACCCAGACTTATGGCTCCGCCAGCAGCGGCTCCCGTTTTCCAGCGACGATGCTTTGAGTAGGAATACTCCGCCGCTTTCACCTGGTCATTCGTCGCCGTCAGCAACGCCTTGCCACTCAGGTCTTCGATCACGATTTCGGTTCCGGTGAACCGCAGACGTGCCGCTACTTCGCGCGTCTTGCCGTCTTTCAGCAGCAAGACTTTGACCTTCTCGAAGGTTTGCGGCTCAGCGGTGTTCGCGGTTTGGGCCAATCCGTTCAGCGTCAGAAGTAACAGGAAGCCGCTCAAGCACAACGCTTTCAGGCAGATGTTCAGGAAAGTTTTCAGGGTATACATTTTGATCCTCTGGGTTTGTTGCAATGTTGGTCGGTGCAGCGTGGGCAGGTTATGGGCTTAGCAGGTTGGGCAAGAGAAGCGCTGTGACGGTTTCTGAATAAAGGCTGAACTTTTCAGATTGTCACAACCTCAAAAGCACAACGCGCCGCCAGTCGCTTTCGCAAACTGACGGCGCGTTAAGTCGGGCAAAATGTTGGTCGCGGTGACTTCAAGCCCACAGCTTCAAGCCCGCAGTAGGGTCAAATCATAAATACCCGCGAGCCGATTCAAATCAGCGCGGACGTTGCGCCACTGCGCTTCGACCGCAGCATGAAACCGCAAGCGGCGAAAGATGGCGTTGATCTCATCTGACTGGCGCATGACCTTTTCGACTTCGCGGCGAGTTTCGCGCCAAGTGTCACGGCGGTCGAATTCGCTGCGCAACTCGTCGAGTGCGTTTTCGAGTTGTTTGACCTGTTGGTTGATGTCGTCTTCGCGGCGCGTGCCGTCGAGACGGCTGCGGTCAAGGTTCTTGTCTACGGCTTTGCGCAAAACGTCAGCACTGGTTTCGACGCGATGAATGATGCGGTCTACGTCAGCTTTGCTGTATTGGCGTCCGCGATAACGGCCTTGCGCATTGGCGGTGAGAGCGAGCGTGAGAAGAAGTGTAAGGGAAAATAAAGATGCGATCAGTTTTTGCATATCATTTTGCATGTCAGCCTCCTGCGAAATTGGTTTGAGTGCGCGGCGCAGGGGAGGCCGTGCGGTTTACGCGGCTTGAGAGCAACGAGGGCGGGCGTTGGTCGAAAAATATTTTAAGAGGTCAGCACACCGACCAACTCAGCCAAAACATTCGCTGACGGGTGCGCGTGTCCCAGATGTTGACGAAAGGCTTCGGCATAAGTGACGCCGCATTCGCTGCCGCGCTGGGCTGACCAATCGCGCATCGCCACCAGGTATTGATCCATGCCGTGTTGGCGACGCAGCCATTCGCGCTGGCTGGCATGGCAAGCGAGCATCTTTTCCTTCATAGCCATCGTGTCAGTGATGTTGACGTAAAAGGCTGGCACGACCGGTTGGCCCAAAGCGTCGCGGCCTTCGATAGCGTCGGCGTAGTAAAGATGCGGAACCCGAGTAGTAGCGGATGCAGGTTGAGCCACTTCGGTTTTGACATTCGGCACGCTCGCGGCAAAGCAAGCGGCGCGTACGAGTTGGCTGGTGATTTCGTGATCGAGCAAATAATCCTGCGGCGAATGAGTGAAAACGATGTCGGGCTTTACGCGCCGCAAAATTTCAGTCACGCGGCGAATGTTCAACGGGTCGTAGGCAATCAGCAAATCTTGCGCGCCCGCACAATGATGCACGCCATTAAGCAAGGCAGCAGCTTGCACAGCTTCCTGCAAACGAATGCGCGCGATTGCTTCCGGCGGCAATTCGGCGCTGCCGCCATCACCCGCCGTCATCGTCGCAATGTGAATCTGCGCTCCACGTTGATGCAACAACGCCAGCGTGCCCGCGCACAAAAACTCAGCATCATCAGGATGCGCAAAAAAAGCCAAGACTTTCATAGCTCAATCAAATTGCCACAGAGGCACAGAGGTTGTTTGATACATTGTAGAGCGCCTGCCTTGTCCGTAAATCGCGCAATAAACAAAAAGAAAAACTCTGTGTCTCTGTGTCTCTGTGTCTCTGTGCCTCTGTGGCAAATTCTGCTTCGCATACTCAATCAAACAGACTGCCTTGTGCCGTCGGACGCCGAAACGAGTCGCGGCGAAAGCGCGTACGATAGCGTTGGTTGTCGTAGCCCAACCGCCGCGAATGCACTTCAAACGATTTGACGATCATCTTCCAATACTCACCTTCGCCGCGCATGCGCAAGCCGAACTGCGAGCGATTCAACACGCCGCCTTTCACTTCCTTGATGCGATTGACGATCTTTTGATAACGCAGCGGCATTTCATGTTCGAGCCGTTCGAGAAAGTAAGGCTCGACGCTGCCGGGCAGACGCAACAAATTGATAAACGCCGACGACGCGCCGTTCTCTTTGCCGCGTTTGAGCAGTTCGGGAATCTCTGATTCGTTCAAGCCCGGCACGATGGGCGAAATGCTCAAGCCGACTTCGATGCCTGCGTCGGCAAAGGTTTTCATCGCGGCGAAGCGCGCTTCGGGAAAAGGCGCACGGGGTTCGAGCGCGCGCATTACGTCGTGATCGAGAAACGGAATCGTGAAATGAATCATCACGTCGGCGACCTCAGAAAGTTCTTTGATGATCTCCAGGTCGCGGCGGATGAGCGCGGATTTCGTAATGATGCCTACGGGATTGCGAAAGTCGCGGCAGACTTCGAGGCACTGGCGCGTGAGTTGATAACGGCCTTCGAGCGGAATGTAAGGGTCAGACGTGAACGAAAAAACGATGTGTTCGCCCTTCCAGCTTTTGCGCATAAACTCTTCGCGCAGCAGTTTCGGCGCATTCACCTTGGCGACGATCTTGCGTTCGAAATCGGTGCCCGCGCCCCAACCCAGAAACTCGTGCTTGGGACGCGAAAAGCAATAGGTGCAAGCGTGCGGACAGCCGCGATAACAGTTGATCGAATAGTCGAAAGGAATGTCAGGGCTATCGTTTTTATTGATGATGGTACGCGTCGCGGTCTCTTCAAAAATTTCGAGATCAGCGGTCGGCGGTTCGCCTTCCCACTCGACGGTCGTACTCAAAAAAGGATTGGGCGGATTGTTGACGTAACGCATAGAAAGTTTAGATACGTTTGCAACCTTGCGCTTGTCGCTGTTGCGCTTTGCCGTTTATGTTGGGCAGGTAAATCGTCAACCAATCCAGTGACATTATGAAAGCAATCGTTTTTGTCGGTCTTTTGTGTTTGTCGCTTTCGGCAAGCACTTTAGCACAAACCGCTCCGGCTCAATATCGCGGCTTTTGGGTAGACACCTTTAACACCGCGCTCAACAACCACAGCGACGTGCTAAAAGTCGTCAACGAATGCCGTGCGGCGCGGTGCAATGCGCTGTTCGTGCAAGTGCGGCGACGCGGTGACAGTTGGTATCGCAATTCGCTCGAACCGATGGCCGACCGCACGCCCATCGAAGCAGGATTTGACCCGCTCGCCGACCTCATCCGCGAAGCTCACACCAACCAAATCGAAGTGCATGCGTTTGTTATCATCGGCGCAATTTGGAACGGCAACCCCACTGCCGCAACGCCGCGTCTGCCCGAAGACCCGCGTCACGCGTTCAACCAGCACGGTTTCAACACCAACACCGGCAGGCTTTTTGAAGGCGGCGACAACTGGCTGACGCGCACGCTGCTGCCAGACGACAGTTCGATTACGTTCAATGGGCATAGGCTCGGCAACGATTTCTGGATTGATCTCGGCCATCCCGAGGCGGCGACTTATACGTTGGATGTGCTGATGCACTTAGTGCGCAACTACGATTTGGACGGGTTGCACCTTGACCGGATTCGTTACCCCGATTTCACTGGCACGCTGAATGGCGACGTCAGCAGCGGTTACAACGAGACCAGTGTCGCACGTTTCAAAAAACGCTATGGCATCACGGACGCTGCGCCGCCCGCGACACCTGTACCTCCTGCAACTAATGATGTGCGCTGGCAACAATGGCGGCGCGATCAGGTGACGCAATTTGTCAGGCGCGTTTACCTCAACGCCATCGCGCTCAAACCGCAAATCAAAGTTTCAGCCGCGACGATTGTTTACGGCGGAGGCCCCACGACTGAAGCCGCGTGGACGAATGCCGAAGCCCATTGGCGCGTCTTTCAGGATTGGCGCGCGTGGATGGAAGAAGGCATTCTCGACCTCAACGTGCCGATGAATTACAAGCGCGAACACACGGCCTCGAATGTGCCGTTGCTCGACACCTGGGCGGAATACATCAAGAACCACAGCTACGAGCGCGTGACGGCGCATGGCCTAGGCATATATCTCAACTCCATCGAAGGCACGCTGCGTCAGATTCGCAAAGCCGTCGCGCCTTCATCGCAAGGCAACCGTTCTTCCGGCGTAATCTTTTTTTCGCACGCCAACACCAACGACGTGGTCACGGCGAATCCGCTTTCGCTGCCCGTTGCCAACCGCGATACGCCACGCCGTTCGTTTGCCGAATTTGCATCGGCATTAACTACCGGCAAATCGGTTGACGGCGCGACGATGTATGAAGACACGGCAGTGAACCCGCCCGCCGTGTTTGCCCAAGCCGCACCCGTGCCCGTGTTGCCGTGGAAAGCGAATCCGCAAACCGGACACCTGATGGGCAAGTTGTTGGCCGAAACCAGTTTGATTCCGTTTGACGCCGCCGAAGTCACGCTCACGCGCGCAGGCGATGGCACGCGCCCCGCGCGCGGACGGCTGCGCGTAAAAACGCAAACTGACGGCAATGGATTTTTTGGCGCAGTAGATTTGGCTCCGGGCCAATATGCGCTCACG
>JANNUY010000601.1:0-5556 GCA_031414155.1 Acidobacteriota bacterium | reverse complement strand
CGTCTATTTCGGCACGAACATCAGCGGTTATCTGATTGACGCGATCATCGGACTGTCGGTCGCTTACAAGGCGCTCGACAACCTCGGTCTGTTTCGGCGTTGGTTCGGCATTCAACCCAACACCAAAGTGGCTACGTTGATTTTCGGACTCTTTCACGGCTTCGGCCTTGCAACGAAAATTCAGGATTACGAAGTATCCAAAGACGGCTTGCTCGCCAATCTGCTCGCCTTCAACGTAGGCGTGGAGATCGGCCAGTTGCTGGCGCTGGCTGCCATTTTGATCGTGATGGGCTATTGGCGACGCACCAAAAGTTTTTATCGTTACGCATCGCTGGCCAATGTCGCCATTTTTCTGGCGGGTTTATTACTCATTGGCTATCAGCTAAAGAGCTACTTCGCCCAATAACTTTTGAGGAAAAAAACGCATGTATAACACTGACCTTCCCAACCAAAACGAATTGCCCAGCAGCCGGCAACTGCTGCGCTCGACCATCATCGCTCTGATCGTAGCCGCCGTCTTGCTGGTGACGACCGTCTTCCCGGCGGAATACGGCATTGACCCGACCGGCATCGGACGAGTGCTGGGGCTGAAAGAAATGGGTATGATCAAAATGCAACTCGCCGAAGAAGCTGCGAAACATAACGCTGCTTCTGAACAACCCGCGAGCGCAGCGGCGGTCACCGCCACGCCGGAACCTACGCCGCAGAAATCCGATACGACGACGATTACGCTCAAGCCGAACGAAGGCGTCGAATACAAGTTGGAAATGTCAAAGGGGGCGAAAGCCAAATATGAATGGACGAGTGTCGGCGGCCCCGTGAACCACAATCTGCACACTGACGGCGCAGGTGGTTCTCATTCTTACAGCAAAGGCACGGGGGTCGAACGCGATGCCGGTGAGATCACGGCGGTGAGTGATGGTTATCACGGTTGGTTTTGGCGTAACCGAAACAGCAAGGACGTGACCATCACACTGAAAACCTCTGGTGATTACAAAAGCATCAAGCGTATGTGATTAAGGCGCGGAAATACCTTTCCCGTGCTTTCGCGACAGAATTAGAGGTGAACGAAATGCCAGCCCCATCAGCCGCGCCGTTATCACTCTGGCGTAACCGCGCGTTCAATTTGCTGTTCGGCGCGCAGATCATCTCGCTGCTCGGCAGTGGAGTGACGACGATGGGGCTGGCGCTCTTCGCCTACCAACTCACGGGCGGAGCGTCCGCGACCGCCGTCATCGGCAACGCGCTGATGCTGCGGATTCTGGCGTTTCTGTTGTTCTCGCAACCGGCGGGCGTGATCGCCGACCGCGTCAGCCGCAAACGAATCCTCATTGCCGCCGACCTGCTGCGCTTCGGCCTACTCGCGCTCTTTCCGTTCATTACGACAGTCTGGCAGGTTTACGCGCTGATCTTCGCCATCAATGCGGTGACGGCTTTCTTCACGCCGACCTTTGAAGCCAGCATTCCCGAAGTCGTCGGCAATGAACAATATGTCAAGGCGCTCTCGTTCTCGCGCGTAGCGGTTGACATCGAAGCCGTCGCTGCCCCGGCGGTTGCCGGTTTGCTCGTCGCATGGCTTGGCCTGCGCTGGGTCTTCTGGTTCGATGCTTTCACCTATCTTGTCTCCGCGCTGCTTGTCGTGGCTGTCGTCATTCCGCGTGCGGCAAAAGAGACCACGCCGCTTTCGTGGCGCGCCTTCCTCAATGAAATCACCCACGGCACGCGCGTCCTGCTACGCGAACCGTCGCTCCGACAGGCGCTTACACTCAGTTTTGCCGAAGCAACGGCAGGTGCGGCGGTAATCGTGGTGACAGTGGCTTATGTGCGCGATGTGCTCGGTCGCGGAGAAACAGCCTTCGCCGTCGTGATGGCGGGACTCGGACTTGGTTCAACACTGGCTGCGGTCTTGTTGAGCTTGGCTACGGGGCGTTATGAACGGGGCGCGGATGACCAAGCCGTCCTGCATGCTCGTCGTCATCGCTGGACGGCGCGCGCGTTACTGCTCGGCGGGCTGATGCTGGGACTGCTATTACTGCCTGGCATGCTTGTGCCGCCGTTGTTTGTCTTCGGTCTGTTGTGGATTTTGAATGGCGCGGGTCAGGCGCTGATTGCAATTCCGTCATCAACGCTGCTGGCCGAACATACGGTTGCGGAAGAGCGCGGGCGCGCCTATGCCGCGCATTTCGCGCTGACGCACGCTTGCTGGCTCATCACCTATCCGGCGGTCGGGCACGCGGCTACGAAGTGGGGAGCGCCTGTAACATTTACAGGCGCAGGGATCGTGTGCCTGCTGGTTACAGTCACGGCCAAGGTCTTCGGCCCGGGTGTGACCAGAGCGCATACGCACACAGATGCAGTGCAGTGTAGCGGTCGCTGTCT
The DNA here is from genome assembly GCA_031414155.1 of Acidobacteriota bacterium. GTDB lineage: Bacteria > Acidobacteriota > Blastocatellia > RBC074 > RBC074 > JACPYM01. Next base: position 3,177 of record JANNUY010000601.1, on the reverse strand, counting down.
AATGTTCTGAAGAATGAGATTCGCCTCACTCAGCGCTATTCGGTAACCGTTCAGTTGGTGTTGAGCCTAAAGCGGCAATAAGCTCGGTGGCGCTGTTTGTGTAAGCGCCGCAGTGCAAGCCTGTGTGAGGTATTCCAATACGCTGCGCTTTTGCTGACGCAAGGTCGTGATGGTCGTCAGGATGCGGGCCACGAATTCGCTGCCCGTGGCGCTTTGCGTGCCGAAGGATTTCCGTCGCCACAAGACGGCACGGCGTAAAGGTCGTTCGGCGTTGTTATTCGTCGGTTCGACACCTTCTACCCGCACAAAAGTCCAGAGCGCATCCCACACCTTGAGGACGTGTTGGCAGGTGTGGCGCGTTTTTTCATGGCTCAGTTGGCTCCCGGCCTGTAACAGCTTTTTGATTTTGGTTTTAATGGGCGTCAGTCGTGGCGCCAATGGCGGGCGCAAGGCGCAGGCGCGGTATTGATGCCACTGCTTAAACAAGGCTTTCACTTGTGCCAGCAATCTCGCCCCAATTTTTCCCGCGTCGCCCGTACGTTCGGCGCTGGCCTGGAAGTCGCGTTTGAGATGCGCCCAGCAAATTTGATGGCGGCGCTATCTCTGGAGTTGTGGCCTGCTGATTGTGCCGATACTTGTGTGGAACTTCGTTTTTTCCCGTTTTTTGCCTCACGCATTTGCACCGGATGAGTTCTGGCGGGAGATTCCGCCGTTCGTGGCGTATGGCGAGAATATCCTGCGCTTCACCGTTTTACTCTTGCCCTTCCTGATGCCGCTTGAAGTGACGACGGCTACGCAACGCCGAGGCTTGCAGTTGTTTGTGGCCGGGCCGGTTTTATACGTGATGGCTTGGTGTGCGCTTATGCTCTTTCCGCAATCCACGTGGAGTACGAGTTGGGCTGGATTTCTCGCACCGGCGTATACACCGCTGATCTGGCTGATCGGCCTCGGCCTGGTTGGCCGCAGGCTCTACTGGAATTGGCCCTATCGGTGGTGGCTTTACGAGATGTTGGCTTGTGGCTTCATTGCGTTTCATGTCGCTCACACAAGCATCGTTTATAGGCGGAACTATTGAGGTTCAGCGCATTGGGATTCTTGCTGGAGGACCTGAATCACGAATCAACTGGCGTTCATACGATGTCAGTGCATAACCATGACTGGTCAGCCAGTTCGCGTTGATTCTGACGCGCGGCTTTCTTCCCACAGCAATTTAATCAATGTTTGGGTCACCGCCAGCACGACCGGCCCGATAATGAGGCCGAGCAGCCCGAAGGCTTGCACGCCGCCCAGCAGTGCGAAGAAAACATAGATCGTACGGAATTGGATTTGTTCGTGAATGACCAACGGACGGATGACGTTGTCAGCCAAACCTACGACGCCCGCGCCCCAGCCGAGCAGCAGCAGCCCTTTGATCCAGTGACCCGTGAAGAGCAAAACCAGCGCGGCAGGCAGCCAGATCGCGGCGGAACCTACCAGTGGAACCAAGGAGAACAAGCCGGTCACGACGCCCCACAAGAGCGGCGAGGGCAGGCTGAGCGTCCAGAAAGCGAGTGCGAGCAGCGAGCCTTGCGCGAGTGAGACGGCGAGGCTGCCGTATACGCTGGCGATGATCGTGCGATAGATGCCAGAGGAAAGCTGTTCGATTTGTGTGGCGCGCAAGGGGGCGTGCGCGAGCAGCCAACGCACGCGCTCCGCTCCGTCGCGCAAGAGAAAGAACAGCGTGAAGAAGGCCACGACGAGTTCGACGACGAACGAAGTCAGGTTGCCGACGAATTGTGCGGCGCGCGTGAGCAGGGCGTTGCTCCATTGTTGCAGGCGTTCGAGCGCGAGCGCACGCAAGTCGAAATCGGCCAGCGTGATGAATTGGCGCGACCAATGCGTGGCGCGTTCTATCTGGCGCGTGAGCCACGGCCAGACGCCGCCATCTGCGGCGCTTTGCGCTTGCAACGCGCGGTAAAGTTCAGCCAGTTCGCGTTGCAAGGCTACGCTTAACAGCAGCGGCGGCAGCGTGACGATGAGGAGTACGAGAATGGTTGAGAGCAGCGCGGCGGCACTGGCGTTGCGTATGACGCGAGCAACGCGCTGATGCACGGGATGAAAGACGACGGCAAAGAGCGCGGCGGCGACGATGGGACGTGAGAAAGGCGCGACGATGTATGCGCACAGCGTCAGCGCCAGTGCAGTTCCAATCGTCAGAAAAATTATGGTGGAGCGTTGTCTTTGCATGGTGGACACGGTGGTTGGCCTCACTGGCTGGCGGCGGGAGATTCGAGCCGCTGTTTGATGAGTTGTAAGTTCTTCTCGGTGCAGCTGCGCAATTCGCGCGTGATGAGCGAACGTTTTGTGCCGCCGAGCCAGCCGCGCAGGGCGTCTACGCGCGAGCGGTTGAGGTAAAGCAGATATGCGCCTTGCGATGAAGGCACGAACGCCGTCAGTCCGAGCGAGGCTTCGTAGTAATGACTGGCGTAAATCTGTTTGGACGCGATCAGCGCGGAATAGAGCCCGTGCGGACGTTGATAGATCGTGACGTGCGTGAGAGTTAGCACGGGTTTGAGGCCGAACTTTTCTTTCGACCAATAGATGAAATTCTCGAACTGCGGCAACGTCACGTAGGGATACTGTTCGAGATAGCGGTGAAACTCCGGCACGTATTCAAGCAGGTAAGGCGTTTGCTGTAACAAGCCGTGAAACTCATCGGCCAGCCGCAGCGGTTGTTTTTGATCGTGATATTCGCCCAACGCCGCGTTGCCGCCGCGTTGATAGGCCGCGACGTAATCAATCAGCATCTGTTTGAACAGCGCCGATGCCTGGGCGCGGCTGTCAGGCGCGTTCCAATTGATTTCGCGGCGCATGCGTTCGATCTGATGTTTGGGCAACTTAAGGTCGCAAGCGGCTACGTTGCATTGCTTGAGCGCGTGGTAATCGTCTTCGTCGAGGGTGAATCCGTTCAGGTCGCTCACCGCAGGCGTCGTTTGAAACTTGCCGATCTGCTGTACGTTCGCGCTGCGTTTGAAATTCACGATGTCGCGGAAGCGGCTGACGAAACTATCGCGCGCCATCGCCACTTTGACTGCGCCAAAGGTGACGAGTTCGCGCGTCTCGCTGGCTTTGGGTTGTTTAGCGATGACCTGGCCTTGTTCCAACGCGGCGAGGTCGGCGGCAGTAAACGCCAAATGT
>JANNUY010000600.1:0-6443 GCA_031414155.1 Acidobacteriota bacterium | reverse complement strand
AGATTTTCTGCCGCCGGATCACTGGCACTCCGGTTCATAGAGAACAAGGCCAGCAAGCCGAATAAACCGGCTCCGCCCAAAACGAGTAATAACAGTTTGTTCGATTTCATAACTTCAATACTCCAACGTCTGCGCCGTTTATGGATGGACGCAAATCAAGCTCGCATTTGAGGGAGTTGCCACAACAGTGCGATCACACTCCCCAAACAAATCGCCACGGCATAAGGCAACGCTTCTTTCGTATTCGCCGGCACGGGAAAGCGCGGCATCGTATTGCCCGGCATCAAGCCAAAAAGGATCAGGGTCACGCGTTCACACAGACTGCGGAATTCCCCCGCGCGAATCTTGGTCAAAATCGCCAGCAAGGCTCCGGTCATTAACACGCTGAAAAATGCCAGTGGAACCAGCGGCCAGCCAATAATTGCCCCAATCGCACCAAACCATTTCACATCGCCCGGCCCGGTGGCGCGCGAAAACCACCGCATCAGCAACATCAAGCCAAAAGCACCTGCGCAACCCATCAGGCTGCGCCCTAAACCTTGCCACCCTCCCAGCCACGCGTTGGCCGTCAGCCCGCAAAAAAAACCCGCCAGCACATAAAGATTCGGAATACGGCGATAGCGCACGTCGTAATAACAAACGACACAGCCAAGCAAAAATATGAGCGCCAAACTGGTGAAGATATGGGGCGACATCGCAACGTTCCTCAAACTAACTAGGCCTCAAACTATTCAGAGGCGATTCAATTGTGCGTAACGAGAAAAGGGATGCGGGCGAAAAATTGCGACAATGAAATAGGAATCATCGTCGTTCAACGGCGCAGGCTGTGCGGAGAGATGCTGACAGCCTTGATGCGAGCGAGCAGCGGCAGAGTATTTATTCGGCGCGTTTCTCATGCTGCCAGCAGAGAAACGCGCCGCGTAACGGGAGGTACGACTAGGCAGTAACGATCTTGCTGGTCAGCGAATCAAGCGCCGCCTTGATCTTAGCGCCTAAAGCAGTGAATGAAGCGGCCACTGCAATCGAAATCAGAGCCGCACCGACTGCGTACTCTGACAGTTCGAGACCTGCCTCATCCTGCCAAAATTGTGTTGCCTGTTTATGCATTTGATTCATTCCCATAATTTACTCCTTTTAGGACTTGACCATGGAGTTCGACAAGACGGGAAAGCGCCTTGCCCTGAAGGCAGGCGCTTTCCCGTACTTTGGGAACCTAGACTAGGCCGTGACGATCTTGCCGGTCAGCGAATCAATCGCTTCTTTGATCTTCGCGCCGAGGCTGGTGAAAGCCGCCGCCACCGCGATGGCGATCAACGCCGCGCCGACCGCGTATTCTGACAGTTCGAGACCCGACTCATCGTTCCAAAAATTCTTTACCGTATTCATTGTTTTATTGCTCCTTTGCATACCAAGTTATTGGGGTTGTCTTTGTTAGCGAATTGCTACGAAGTAAGTTGTTGGATGACGGCACGCGCAATGCGCGCCGCCACCATTCAATCAGGACTAGACCGTGACGATCTTGCCGGTCAGCGAATCAATCGCTTCTTTGATCTTCGCGCCGAGGCTGGTGAAAGCCGCTGCCACCGCGATGGCGATCAATGCCGCGCCGACGGCATATTCTGACAGTTCGAGACCCGACTCATCATTCCAAAAATTCTTTACGCTGTTCATGTTTTTTTGCTCCTGTTTTTTATATTTATCTGACGTCTTGGCCTTAGGTCCTGACCATCAGAGGTTGCCTACCACGCCACCGCAGGCTGAAGACGCCTACCGCCGCGAGTATTTTTGTCCGCCGACACGCGCAGCTTGCACTCACAAGCTTGTTCAACGGGCACTTTCAACGATTGTGACAAGCACTTGAGAAACCCTTTCGAGCTTCAGTTGCCAGTCGAGGGAAAAACCTTATACGCGCCATCATTCGCAGTCTGGTGCGAGATTCGCGTCTTCCGCCGTGTGACTCAGCGCGCTTCCCCGTTATTGCACACGGGTACGCCACCACTCTCAGGTGGTCGCAATCGTTCGCGCTATAAGCCCTGCACTTGCGGGTTTAGAAAGAAATTCTTTTAGGGTCTAAATAAGCGGTTGCGGCCTGCGGCTCTTGAGAAACACTTTTCAATGCGGGATTTCTCGCGCGGCGCAACTCTATGATGTCAGCCAGTTCGTGGTTGGCTTGCGGCGCAGGCTCAAGGCCTGCCTCATTCATCGGTGTCAATCGCGGCATAACGTGTAAGAGGCGCGCATTTTGTTTTCGCATCTCTCGTCGTCACCCAATAGTGGAGGGCATATTGATCTATTACACAAAAATCCTACTACAGGAGTGCCTACGTAGGACGAATGGGCGTTTTGGCCTCTCGTTATGCCCAGATAGCAGCCGGACTAAGTAAAAATACTCACGAGAATACGGGCTGATTGTTATAACGATGCGACTATTTCATGAAGCTGCTGCGGCAAATTGATTGAGGTTTGCTGTTTCTGAACGGAAAGCGGCTGACCAAAGGTTAACGTCACACTACCCGGCCAGGCCCAATGACGCTGGCGAGCTTTGATTTCGTACAACCCATCTATTCGAATCGGTACGACCGGCACCTTCAATTCTTTTGCCAGCAAACCGATGCCCGCCATAAATGGTTGCAACGCACCATCCGGCGTATAGCGGCCTTCGGGAAACACCAGCAAACTGTAACCGCGTTCGATGGCGGTGGCGGCATATTCAAAGCTGCGCCGAAAGCCGCTTTGCTGTGGCAGCGGGAATACATTGAAGCAGGTCACGACCATCACGTATTGCATGCGCAACCGCCAGCGTGTCCACCAACGCAAAGCCGCATCGGGATAGCGCCAACTGCGCAAGCGTTCGCCTTCCATCGCAATCGCCAGCCGGTGCCGATAGCGCCACGGCAAGGCAGCGAGAATCGGTCCGTGATCAGAACGCGAAATATGGTTGCAGATAAACAGCGCCGGTTCGTGCAATTCGCGCAGGTTTTCAACGCCGCGCTTACGCGTCCAGCACAGCAAGCACGTCACGGGCAAAATCAATACGTAATACCAAAACATTCGCACCAGCCACGTCAGCCAATGCATCGCCCAGGCCGGATAAGGGTATGGATAAGGATAAACACGCGTCGGAGCCGCAGCCCCCGCGCTCTGAGCTTTCACCGTTGGCACATCGAACGCAACCAGCCGCTCTAACTCATGCAGCGTCGTTTGCGGCGTAATCGCCGCGTCATCCAGTGCTAACTGAAAGCGATCTTCGAGCGCGCTGGCGAGCGATACGCGACCGAGCGAATCAAGCCCCAGGCCTGCGCTCAACTCGGCGGAAGGCGGCAAGGCTTGCAGTTCTGTCACACTGCGTCCGCTCACTTGCGCCAGCAATTGCAACAGTGGCGAAACCGTTTCTGATGAGTTGGCGGTGGCTGGTCCGCTGAGTTGTTGCTCTGCCCAATGCTTGACCAGCGGCTTGCGAACTTTTTGCGTCGCTGTTCGCGGAAAGTCCGCCTCAAGCCAAAGCAACCAACGGCGCAGTTGCTGCGCCTGGCTTAATGAAGCATTGGCGCGTTGCACTGAGTCAGCCAGATCCGCCGTGTCATCCGTCGTGTCGCGCGCAATCAACACAGCAACGGCTTCGGGGCCGCTGGCGGTTTCGATGCCTACGACGCAACTATCTTTGATCGCGGGTTGTTGGTTGAGTGCGGCTTCGAGGTCGGCGGGAAAGAGATTCAATCCCGCAGCAGTAACAATAATGTCTTTGGCGCGGCCTTTGAAAAACAAATTACCTTGCGCGTCGAGCGCACCCACATCGCCCGTAAGCAACCAGCCGTCGTCAGTCGTCAGCGAACGCGTAGCGCCTGCCTGCCAATATCCCGTAGCCACGTTCTCGCCGCGCACGAGAATCGTGCCGTCCGCATCCAGCTTGAGTTCCTGCCCCGGCAACGTTTTGCCAATCGAGCCTTTGCTCAGTTTGAACGGATGATTGACGCTCACCAGCGAAGCCGTTTCGGTCATCCCGTAACCTTGCACGACGGCGAAACCCAGCCGCATCCAAAACTGCTCCGTCTCTGGCGGCAACGTAGCCCCACCCGCCACAAACGCCCAGCACTTCCAGCCAAAGCGACGGTGTACGTCACGGAAGCGCCACATCCGCGCGATGAACCGATGACCGTCAGCGGCGGCAAAACGATGCTTGAATTGATCCAGCTTCCCGGCAGTTGCGTAATCGCGTTCGATTTTGTCGCGCAACGTTTCAAGCTGGCGCGGCACAGCGGCGATGACCGAAATGCGTTCGCGTTTAACGGTGGCAATGATTTCAGCCGGATTCAACGAATCAAGAAAGTGAACTTCACCGCCCAACAGTTGCGGCACGAAGATGCCCATGAATTGTCCGAACACATGGCTCAACGGCAGCAAACATAAAAACCTGATTGGATGAAAAGGCCGCTCCCACTTGCGATATTCGTCAATGCCTTGTTCGAGCGGCGCGAGGTTGGCGAGCAGGTTGCGATGCGAGAGGCATACGCCTTTGGGTTCGGCGGTCGTACCCGAAGTGAAAATGATTTGCGCGAGATCATCCGGCTGAATCATCTCGTCAACCAAACGTTCTGGCGAATGATGGTTGACCGCGTTGCGCAGGTCTTTTAGCGAAAGCGCTGGAGTGTCGAGGGCGATTGGTTCATCGCAAACAATGAGCTTGGCATTAACCTGTTGCTGAATGCGTTCGATGAAATCAGGCGCTGAAGGCTGATCAAGCGGCACGACGACGGCTCCGCGCGCCAGACAACCGAACCACGCGGCGACCCATGCGCCGCCGTTCACGCCCCACAGCAACACGCGGTCGCCTTTGCCGATGCCGCGCGTTTCGAGTTCGCGCGCGAATTGATAAGCCGTCGCGGCGAGTTGCGCATACGTCCAGCGTTCATAGCGCAAGCCGCGCCGTTGCACGAAAGCGAATTCGTGGCCGCGCCGTGCGGCATCATCCAACAAACCAAGTAACGAAGTGCGTGAGTTCATAGAAAGTTTCGCCGTCATCGTCAGGCGCATGGAGTAAATGTTTCAGCGTGAAGACGCAGGCTAAAACGTTTACTCCATGCGACCGTTCCTGATTGTGACGATTTTGCTGAATGCGTAACTTTCCGTGAAGTGTCACAGTCACCGCCCTTACTTTTTGCCCCCTATTTTTTGTCTCTGGTCACGCCCGGCCAGTCATCGGTGCGAAACGGCACGGCGGGCAAGCCTTCTTTGTTATAAAAATTGACTTCGGGATATTTCGCCCACGCATAACGCACCGCCACCGGATTGCTGACCGCCGCGCTTGTGACCACGACCCGCTTGCCTTTGATTTCAGCCGTCGCTTCGTGAAAGACCTTGTCTTCGCCCGCAACCAAGAAACCTTTAAGCGCGCCGTTGCGCGCTTCGAGTCCTTTGCCCGTGCTGGTGAAACTCAACTCCGCCTGATTGCCTTTGAACTTGACCGATTGATAAGTCGGCCCCGCGTGCGTGAGCTTTTCGCCGTAAGCCACGGCACGCGCCGCAAGGGCGAGGCGTTGGCCGACGGGCAGTTTGTTTTTGGGATGGATGTCGTCGTAAGTGCCGTAATCAATCGCCAGTGCCTGTCCGGTTTTCGGCGAAGCCTTCAGCGTCATCGTTTGCGCTTCGCGCAACTCAGCCCAATCGCTTTCGCCGAGGGTTTTCGTGTTCGGCCCGAAAGCCGCGAGTTGCACAAACAAAAACGGAAAGTCGCCTTGCCCCCACGTAGCGCGCCAGTTGCGAATCATATCGGGAAACAAACGGCGGTATTGATAAGCACGTCCCGCATTCGATTCGCCCTGGTACCAAATCGCGCCTTTGATCGCATAAGGCGCAACGGGCGTAACCATGCCGTTATACAAACCCGCAGGCATCCACGGTTTGCCGGGCGCGTTGGGCGGACGTTTGCCTTCGGCTTTGGCTTGTTCAACAGCGGTTTTGTGTTTTTCCATCTGGGCTTGCCACGTCTCCATTCGTCCGGCGTATGCCGCGAGAAACGATTTGTATTCCTCATCCGCCTGCAACGCTTCGGCGCTCATCCATGATTCAGCAGGCGAACCGCCGACCGCGTTGTCAATCAGTCCCACCGGAACGTTGCGCGCTTTGTGAATATCGCGCCCAAAAAAATATCCAATCGCCGAAAAATCAGGAACGGTCGTGGGCGAACATTCAACCCATTGGCTTTTGATTTCGGTCACAGGCTTTTCGACTTCCTTACGCGGCACGCTGAACAGACGAATCATCGGATAATTGGCTTCGGCAATCGCCTTGTCAGACTCGATGGTTTGTTTCACTGACCATTCCATGTTCGATTGCCCGCCACACAGCCAGACTTCGCCAACCAGCACGTTTTTGAATTCGATCTTATTCTTACCTGTGATTGTCAACGTAAACGGCCCGCCCGCCTTGAGCGCCGCGAGCTTGAC
>JANNUY010000599.1:0-6796 GCA_031414155.1 Acidobacteriota bacterium | reverse complement strand
GAACTTGCCGCCGCCTTGATTGCGAAACAAATAATTTTGCCCCAACGCGGTGATGAAAATGTCTGTGTTGCCGTCGTTATCATAATCACCAATCGCCGCGCCCATGCCATACATCGGCTTGGCAAGTCCGGCGGCAACGGTCACATCGGTGAACGTGCCGTTTTGATTGTTGTGATAAAGCGCCATCACGCTGCGGCGTTTTTTGGGCGCTTCTTTAGCTGCATCTTTAGCTGCATTGGTAAAATCCATTGAATTGACGAGCAGCGCGTCTTGCCAGCCGTCGTTGTCGTAATCCAACCACGCGCAGCCCGAACCGGTGGTCTCAGGCAAATACTTTTTGCCGTAAGCTCCGTTGTTGTGGCGAAAGCGAATGCCTGCGCTCGCCGTCGCGTCACTGAATGTCACATCGGCAAATTTCGCAGCGAGCGGCGGCAGATTCGCGGGCGTTGCCAACGTCGTGGGCGTCGCCGTCGCGCTTGCTTCAGAAGCAACTGTTTGCGCCGTCGTCGCCGTAGCATTGTCAGTCGTCGTCGTGGGCGCAGCCGGTTGTTGGCACGCGCTCAAAATCAGAGCAAAGAAAATGAATAGAGCAACTTTGTATGTCATTGGTTTTGAATAGTAGAGCAACCTTTCCAGGTTGCTGCGGGTCTCTGCACAAGTTCGTAATTGAATACACGAACAACCTGGAAAGGTTGTTCTACTTCTCTAAAACATATGGGCAAGCGAACCGTCCGATTTGCAGCACCGAACGTCCCGCGCCCGGCGGTGTAATCGTCAACGACCGAATCGGTCCGGTCGTAGCCCCCCGTTTAGCTTTGGCCGTACCGAGCGCCTTGCCCGTTGCGGCTTGATAAAAGGTGATTTCAAGAGTTTCAGCATCGGCGCGACGATAACCGAATACGTAGTCGCCCGTCGGCAACGTGACCTCGCCAATCCGCAGCGGCGCTTGCACGATCAGGTAATGCGAATACTTGCCGTGCGCGGCATAACCGGCGGTGATAAGCACTACACCCGCGATGAAACGGCCTTTGCCATCCGTCACACCGGCGGCAGTTTGCGCGTCGGTTTCGATGCGCTCTTTCTCGACCGGTGCGCGATCTGGGATAAGAGCGGCGAGTTCTTTTTCGCGCGCCACGCGCCACGCGGAATCAGGCGCTTGCGCCGCAGCCATCAAAGTGAAAGCGAGAAATAGACTAAAGAAAATGACGATACGCATAATTGGAAAACTACCATGTGACACAGTCAGCGCGCGAACCTGCACACCGCTTGCCACCAAAAAAGAAAGGACTTGTCCACTACGGCCTTTTGCAGTATCTTGCGCGCCGTTGAATCAAATCCCGCTGATACGATCTATCTGGAAACGCCCTTCCTTACAAGTACGGCACTTGATTCTGCCCTTACGCACCCTGGGGGTGTCTCATCCCTGCAACCCCGACTTTAATCTCACTGGCTTCGACCGATTGCGACCTAACGCCTCGTAAAAGCGATCTGTCGAAAAACACCTAAAGGCAACCACGATACGCCTGTCGTGCGTCTGTGTGTGCGTAAGTCCCAAACCTTTACACACTTTATTTCTGTGCCTGACCTGACGCTGCTCACGACCTATCAGCAAAGGCAGGCGTCCAACCAATTTTTGCAGAGGAGTATTCAATGAACAAGCAGACCTTACTGCCTAACGAACAAACTACCACCGTTGAAGCGAAACCCGCGCGCGCCGCCAGTCGCCGCAAGTTTCTCGGCAGCGTCAGCGGAGCCGCAGCGGCCACGTTGGCCGCCACCGCCATCGCGCCTGAAGCGCAAGCCCAATTCGGCGCAGGCCCCAAACCGGCTTGCGATGAACCGTTTTTCCCACTCGGTTTCGAGCCGAACTCGATGGCTTCGAACCGTTATCTGAAAGCGTATAAGTGCCGCACCAACGCCGCGAAGATTTCGCGCGAGCGTCCGCTGGTCTTTCAGCAAAACAACGGCGACGACGCGCGCTATGAAAACTGAATCGGCAGTTACAGCAAAGGCTTGCCCCACAACAAGCTCGGCGAAGTCGAACGCGACGCTTACGCCACACTCGTGCGCGCCCGCGAAGGCAATCGCCCCGAATTGTTCGAACAAATCAAACTCGGCCTGGGCCGCAAGCTGACCAGCCCGCAAGCCGGTCTGGCGATGGACTTGGAAGGCCCCGATTCGCATCACGTCAAGATGCCCGCCGCGCCCACGTTCTCGAGTGCCGAAGAAGCCGGTGAAATGGTCGAGCTTTACTGGATGGCCCTGTTGCGCGATGTCGGCTTTCACGAATACGACACGCATCCGCTGGTCGCTGCCGCCTGCGATGAAATTAGCAAGCTCACTGACTATCGCGGCCCGCGCCAGAACGGTAGCGTAACACCGCAAACGCTCTTCCGCCTCAACGTGCCTGAAGACACCAACGGTCCGTGGATGTCGCAATTCCTGCTACAGGATTTTTATTTCGGCGCGAATTTGTTCTCGAACAAAATGAAAACGCTGCCTGCGGGGATCGAATACATGACCAGTTACAGCGACTGGCTAACCGTACAAAACGGCGGCGTGCCGCAAACCATGGTTTACGATCCGGTGCTGCGCTATCAACGCAACCTGCGCGACCTAGCCGAATGGGTTCACGTTGACGCGCTCTATCAGGGTTACCTGCAAGCCGCGTTGATTCTGATGGGACAGGGCACGCCGCTCGATTCAGGCTTGCCGCTGGCGAATTCAAAGACCCAGTTGCCGTTTGCGCAATGCGGCGGGCCGCACATCCTGAGCCTCGTCACCGAAGTGGCAACCCGCGCGCTCAAGGCCGTGTGGTATCAAAAATGGTTCGTCCATCATCGTCTGCGTCCCGAAGCCTTTGCCGGTCGCGTGCATAACCACGTCACCGGAGCCGCGAATTACCCGATTCACGGCGATGTGCTGAACTCGCGCGCCCTAGCTGAAACGTTCTCGCGCTTCGGTACTTACCTGCAACCGCAAGCCTTCGCCGAAGGCAGCCCGACGCATCCATCTTACGGCTCAGGCCACGCGACGGTCGCGGGCGCGTGCGTGACGATTCTCAAGGCGTTCTTTGACGAAAACGCGATTGTCAAAAGTCCGGTGGTATCCAGCCCGGACGGCACTGCACTCATCCCGTATGTCGGCGAACCGCTGACCGTACTTGGTGAGTTGAACAAGGTCGCACGCAACGTCGCTAAAGGCCGCAACGGCGCAGGCGTGCATTGGCGCACCGACGCTATCGAAGGCATGAAGCTCGGCGAAACCGTCGCTATCGGCATTCTCGAAGAGCAAAAGGTCACTTATAACGAGAACGTCGAAATGACACTGACTAAATTTGACGGCACGAAGATCACGATCTAAATCGCCGTTCAATTTTTTTCAAATAACTTTTTCAAATAAAGGGCCGCAGGTTGAAATAAAACTTCAACCTGCGGCTTTTTACTATTCAGCAAAGGATAAAACCCCAGGGTGAAGCCGCTATCAGACGAGCCACCAAGTCGCTAACCAGTGAAACAGAAGAACGCCCTCTCCTGAATCCCTATCGGCCAAACGACCTCACTGACGTTCGCCTGACAGTGCTTCACCCAGGGCTTTCATCCTGTTCCAGTTCAGCCCGCTGTCTTTCAATCATTTACTCGAACTGCTTCGCCACGCCCGACGCCCAGGGCGTCGGCGACGCGGTTGATGTAATTGAACCACGAAGCAATCAATGTAATCTGCAAAATCGCCTGATCGTCGAAGCCTACGGCGCGCAACCGTTCGTGATAACCCGGATGAATGCGCGTCGCGTCTTTCGTTAATTGCACGACGTAATCCAACATCGCACGTTCGGCTTCGCTAATCCGCGCGCTCGTGTAATCGCTTTCCAATGCCGCCACGAACTCACCATCTAAAGTCACTCGACGCAGAAACTCTGCGTGCGACTCGATTCAGTAATGGCAGCGGTTCGTGACCGACACCATCGTCGCAATCATTTCGTGATGGCGGCGCTGAAGCGGCAAATCCGGCGACATCAACACGCCAAACGTAGCGAAAGCGTGATAGAGCGCATCTGGTATCAAACTGTGCGAAGCGACAATGCTTGAGCCTTCGCCATCTGCGTTCGGATGAACCGGCGTGGCATATTCCGCCGGATACAACGCGCTTTGCCGCTGTGCGGCGTCGCGCACGGCTTCGCTTTCGGAAAAAGGAATCGTTTTTATCCAAGCCATATCGTCTCGCTGTTTTAACGCGCCCCCAATGTATAAACCGCCGTGTCAGGATGGTAAATCTTCCAGTCGAACCAATAATCCTTCAGCACCTGAATCTTGTTGAGTTGCTTGCCCACCAATTCACCGCTCACCGCCGCGCCGCTGAAATCCCACACCGTAGCCGTCTCAGCATCTACTAACTGCAAAGGCGTCGCATCGGCTTTCACCAGCAATTCGAGCTTGCGTCCGTCTATCGAACTCTCAAACGCGCGTACCGATTTATCGTCGTCGCTCATCACGATAAAGATGGGCTTGCCGCCTACGTTGTCTAAAATCAGCCGCTGTTTTTGCAGGTCGTTCACCGGATAAGCCATCGCCTTGCCGTTGACGACGATGCCCGCCATCAGCGTACGCGGCGCAATCTTGTCATCGGCGTTGACGGGCGTTACGACCGGCAGCTTCTCGTATTCCTCTTCCCAATTCGCCGCTTCATATTTGGCCTGCACACGCTCATCCGGTTTCAGCACGCGGCCTGACGGATGTTCGCGTTTGAATACGGCATACGTGATTTCATCGCTGTAAACCGGCGCGAGCTTTTTGCCTTTCAGCGGGCCGTGAATGGCTTCGCCTGAAACCTGTTGCCACCACGAACCGGTTTCTTCATCGCGCATGATGAAGTTCTGATTGTTGATGCCCGCCAGATGAAAGGTCAGCCGCTTGCCGTCAACTTCCGATGACCACACCAGACCGGTGTGACAGAGCGTTCAATAAGTCGCCGTGATGGGCTTGCCTCCTACTACATCGTTAACGACGTGGTGATAGGCCATTTGCCTGACCGGATAAGCCGCGACTTCGCCGTTGAGCGCCACCGTCATCACCATCTCATGGTCGGCAACGGATTTCGTTTCGCTGATCGCGGCGTAAGCGGCATTCGGCAGCGGATTGAACATCCACTCAAAATGATTTTGCCGCGCGAACCACGTCACCAGCGCGAGCGGTGCGAACACCACAAACATTGCCGCTCGTCCATACCAGCGCGCGCCGCGCCAGAGCTTCACGCACAGGGCGAGAAACACCAACGTCGCCAGCGCCGTAACCAACGGCGACCAGCGGCGCAAGTGATAAGACCATTCCACGCCCGACACGGTTTGCGCCTTGAACGGCATAATCGTGAAGGTCGGAATGGCGATGACCGTGACCGCGATGATCGTGGTAGTAACCATCGCCAGCCACAGCCAACGTCGCACAGAATGGTTCGGTGTGCTTTCCATTATTTCTTCGGTTTCAGCGGACGCACCTTCTCAAAATTCTGACCATAAGTTTCTAGATAGGTGTGAATCGCTTCGTCTTCCGACGGCAAGCGCAGCCCGTCGGTGAAGCGATTCATATAAGCGAAGTTGCCGCATTGCAGCAGCACTTCGAGCGCGCCTTGCGGTGTGAACTCTTTGACCAGCGCGTCCCAATCGGCGCGGGTCAGCTTGGCGGGTTCGCTGGTAATCTTGCGGGCGAATTTGACCGCCGTCATTTCGCGGGGCGTAAGCTGACTGTCGTCTTTTGCCATTGCCATGAGTTTCGTGTGATCTACGTTGAGTCGGCGCAAACCTTGCACCTGATGCAACGTTCAATAACGACACCCATTGAGCATCGAGATGGCGAACGATACGTGCAACTTGATCTCGCGCGTCACGCTGTTGTAATCGCGCGAAGTCGTCGTAAAGACGCGCCACGCTTTCGTCACATCCGGCACGAGCAAAAACGCGCGCTGCGAATTGGCGATGCCGAGGCCCAGGCCTTGCGGATTGCGCGCTTGCGCCGCCGCGTTGGCTTGCGCTTCCGCCGCCGCATTCATCAAGTCATCTGACACCAACGCGACACGAGCCGAAGGGGTGACGTATTTCGCAGGAGTCACTTTCGCTACGGGTTCGGCCAATGCCCACGCTTCGACCGGCAGGTTCGCGCCTTCGCACACGCGCAAAAAGTAATTAAAGAACGCCGTCGTCATCGTGAGTTCGACGATTTGCGAGTCGTTGAACGCGGCGCGCGTCGTTTGAAACTCGGCATCGCTCACGCCGTTCGCATTTGCCTCGCGCGTCAACGCTTCGGCATAACGCAACGCAGCTTGTTCACTGACAGACAGTGTCGTCACATCGTTCGCGTGCAAGGCCGCCAGCAGCTTTTGCCCTTCGCCTGAAGCGCGCAGCAAGCGTTGCAAATGAACCGCCGGATAGGCGCTGCCGTAAATTTGCGCGATGCGCAAACCCATCGCCATCTTGGTTTCGGGCGCAATCGTGCCGCCGTAAAGATAGGTCTTGAACGTCGCCGCAAAGGGCTTCGCCGCATTCGGCAACAGTGCCAACGCGCGCGCGTAATTCGGTATGCGTCCCGTTTCGAGCAGGTCAGCGCCAACGATGAAATCGGCGTTGTTTTCGGCGAGCGGGACGTTGGGTTGGATACTGCGTTTTGATGTAGCGGCTTCGTTCAACGTGTTGAGCGAAGTCAACGATTGCGCACAAGCCAGCGCGCAAAACATCGTGAGTGTAAACAAGCTGGTGATAAGTGTTTTCATAACGATTTGAAGTGATGAGTGTTAGGCAAGGGCGATC
>JANNUY010000598.1:0-3055 GCA_031414155.1 Acidobacteriota bacterium | reverse complement strand
CTCGACCTCAATCGCGCGCGCGTCTTGCGGCTCCGGCAAGATGACGTGCTAATCAATCGGCATCCGCCCGAGGCTGATCCCCGCCAACCGGCAAACTAAAATAAAACGGAGAGCATAACTGCTCCCCGTTTTGCGTATGCCCGTTTTGCTGTGAAGGTTTTGCCTTGAGCCTAACGCCCCAAGCGCAGGCTTTGCATGATTTGCTGGAACGTCGCCTTGTAAGCGTTTTGTTCGTCTTCGGGGCAAATCGTCACGATGTAAAACAGCCGTCCGTTAGCCGTCATCGTTGTATAAGTTACGTCTACTTCCATCACGCCTGTGTTAGAAGACGGTCCGGCGATGGCGCCGACGTAACCGCGCTGTCCGCCAAAATCAATCGGCTTGGGTTGTTGCACGAGTTGGAAGTCGGCGTTGTCTTCGATCTGGCGTTGAATGAGCGCGGCAGTGGCTTGCGCTAAATCGCCCGACGAAGCATCAGCCACGCCGACGAAGATGCCATGCGTGACGATGAACTGGCCGTTGTGCTGGCCGTAAGCGCCCTTCGGCGCAAAGATCAAGGTCGAACTGCCTGCGTCCAGCCCGTCCCAATTGGCAGGCACTTGCACAGCGAACGAACCGTCTTTGGCCTGGAAGCCGCGCAACTGTCCCGATGGCGCTGGCGGACGCCGGCCTTGTTGCATATCGCCGGGGTCGGACGGGCCGCGCCGTTGCATTTGATTTTTTGCGCTGAGCGCGACTTGCGGCGAGCCGCCGGTCAACAAGGCTTTGGCATTTTGAAATTCCTGACTGTCGTGTTGCGGATTCGCGCCGACCGGCAGCCGCGCGATTTCTTCGTTGATGTATTTAATGCGATTACCCGGATCGGGATGGTCGCTCAGGATTTCAGGCATACGCTGTCCGCCTTGCGCTTGCAGCGTCTTGAAAAAGTTCGCCATATCGCGCGGGTCATAACCGGCTTCGGCAATGATACGCGCGCCTTCGAGATCGGCTTCTTTCTCAGCTTTGCGTCCGAACTTTAAGAACAGCATGTTCGCGCCCATGCCGCCAATTTGATTGATGACTTGCCCCAACGCCGGTTGATCGCCCGAACCGGCAATCGCGCCGAGAATGCCTAAGCCGCCTTCGGCCAGTCGCGCTTTCGAGGCTTGGTTCGTGCCGTGACGCAAGGCGGAATGCGCGATTTCGTGGGCCATCACGCCCGCGAGCTCGCCTTCGTTTTTGGCGGCGGCAATCGTACCCGCGTTGACGAACAGATAACCGCCGGGCAAGGCGAAGGCGTTGATTTCTTTCGTGCCTACGACCCAAAACTGATAGTTGAATTTTTCGCCTGCGGCTTTGCTGGCGAGTTTCGCGCCGAGTTGTTTAATGTAACCAGACAGGCGCGGATCATCCACGATGCGTTCTTCGCGCATCACCTGTTCGGCAGACTGGCGTCCCATTTGCACGTCCTGCTCAACGCTGAACAAATTGAAGCCGGGCTTGAAACGCGGTTGGGTTCTCGAACCGGCAGGCGCGTTAGACGGGCCGCTCAATTGCGCGCCGCGGCATCCTGCCAGTGTGACGAATAGCGCTGCGAGCAGTACAAGAAAGCATTTGGTCTTTTGCATGATTTGTCGTTCCTTTGGTTGGAAATAGATGCGCCGGAGTGTGGCACAAGATGCCATCTTGTGCCACATCTGCGTTGCTCAATCCGGGGTCGCCGTTACCCTAAAGCAATGCTTGCCTGACTCAGCGGGAATCTCACAAGGTTAACAGTATTTTTCAGGATGGAGTCAGGATGGGAAAGAGAGGCGGCAATGACCTCGCGCGCCACGATCCTGTTCATCCTGACCCCGCCGAAGCGGCAAGACAAAATATAATCATCGTGCTATAACGCCTTTGCTCGGCACAGCTTACTTTTGCATTACCCCACACCAAGCTGGACTGTAGCCACAGTTATAAAAAATCATTCGTTGCATTCGACAGTTGCCCCGTAGTAGCTGGTCAAACGACAGCTTTGACTGTCGCCGCTACGACGCATCGTGACGTGACTGTTTGGGCTGAGATCGAACGGGTTTTAGGCAGGGCAGATCGTCCATTCACGCAATTGGCGCTGGTCGTCAATCGCAAGTTTTTGAACGACCAGTGATGCCAGTGATAACGGTACGCAGGGCGTGACCGCGCGGAACTCAACTATTTTTTAATAAATCGCTGGCTGCTTGTCCGGTCTTCCCGCCCAATCTCGGTTTAACGCATGACACGGCAAAAATCACTGCCGCGTACGCATTTTGGGTTTCGATTTCTCCGTCGCGTAGCCGACGCCTGAATTTAGCCGTGGTGTTTTAACCCACGGTAGCCGGTTATGTAATGGTTCCCGAGTCGCGTCAGCGACGCATGAGTTCAGGTGTCGCTGACGCGACACGCAAGATTTTCGCCTTGCTGACCGTGGGTTAAAACACCACGGCTAAATTCAACCGTCGCTACGCGACGAAGATGGATGAAAGCCTGATGCAAACACTTATGACCAACACCTTCACACCAACCGCGACCGACGCGGCTTTCAGTTCGCTTGATCAAGTCGGCCAATGCCTGATGGATCGTGAGCGTTCCGAAGCCTTTGATCGTGCGATTCGCTCCGTCGTCCAGCGCAATCACACCGTACTCGACGCCGGAACCGGTTCGGGGTTGTTGGCGCTATTCGCCGCGCGGGCCGGAGCGCGCCGCGTCATCGCGCTCGAATACGACCCTTACATCGCCACCGTAGCCCGCGCCAACATCCGCGCGAACGGTTACGAACACATCACTTTTATGTATAAAATCGAGGCCAAGTTGTTGAGTGGCCTAATTTTTGCAAGGGGGGGTAGCCAAGAGCAGTACCTTCCTCGTCACCCTATCCCACCATTCCGACATTACCAGCCAGCCGACTCTTCGTTTCTTTGTCATTCCGAGGAGTCGAAAAGTGAAAGCTAAAACAATACTAAACCTTTCTCACAGGTTGAGTTGGGTCACGGACAAAGCAGAAACCTGTGACACGAAGCATTACGGTCGAGGTGTTTTTGCGACCTCATCAATTGCG
>JANNUY010000597.1:0-1158 GCA_031414155.1 Acidobacteriota bacterium | reverse complement strand
TTTGCACGAGATGGGCACGAACAGTTCATACTATTTCGCGCCGCCCGCGTTGCCGTGGAATCCGAACCTGACGAACGGGCAACTCGAATGGCTGGCGAAATTCGGACGCAACAACGGCAAGTGGTTTGATCGTTTCGGCTTCGATTATTTCACGCGCGAAGGCTACGACTCATTTTATCCGGGTTACGGCGAAGGCTGGCCGATGTTTCA
This sequence comes from Acidobacteriota bacterium, assembly GCA_031414155.1. Classification (GTDB taxonomy): domain Bacteria; phylum Acidobacteriota; class Blastocatellia; order RBC074; family RBC074; genus JACPYM01. The sequence goes on along the minus strand of JANNUY010000597.1, from coordinate 948 downwards.
TGGCGCGATTGGCATGACTTATGAACAAGCTAGCGTGCGCGGCTTGCTCGCGCGGCGCGATGATGAGACGACTTTCGCTTACCGCGATTCAGTGCATCATCATTTCATCGCTTCGCTCTCGACGATTGAGAACGCGGCGGCCAACCGCGAAAACCTGCTCAAACATTTTTATGATTATCGTCGCACCGCCATCGAAGAAGGCCAGCGCGAGACGGTGAAGGAATACATCATCACGCCCGGTAACGACCCCGGACGCGCCGCGCGCTTGGCAGCCACGCTGATGCAATGTGGCGTAGAGGTCAAAGTGGCTATGTCGTCATTCACGAACGGCAAGGCACGCGATTACTTTGACGGCGCTACGCAAAGCCGCGAATTTCCGTCGGGCAGTTACATCGTCTCGCTCGCCCAACCCGCCAAGCGCCTCGCCAAAACGCTGATGGATAAAAGCACCGAGCAAGACAAAGAGTTTTTGGACGAGCAGAAAAAACGTAACGGCAAACGCCAGGGCGAAGAGTTTTATGACGTGACGGCGTGGTCGTTGCCGCTGTTGTTTGACGTGCCTTGTTACATCGCCGAGCAAGTCTCGAACGTGCAAGCGCCGCTGTTGAAAGACCTGCCCAAGCCCGTAGGCAAGGTGCGTGGCGAAGCGGCGAAGCTGGCCTATCTGATTCCGTGGGGTTCGCAAGCGGCGGCGGCGGCATTAGGCGATCTCTTTCAACAAGACATCCGCGTTCACGCGATAGACAAGCCGTTCAAGCTCAACGGCACTGATTACCCGCCAAGTACGTTGCTCATCAAGTTGAAAGACAATCCGGCGAACTTGCGCGCGCGCCTGCAGGCATTGGCTGAAACGCACGGCGTCGAAATTCATCCGACCGATTCGGCGTGGGTAGACGCGGGCGTCAATTTCGGCAGCGCCAATGTGCGTTACCTGCCCAAGCCGCGCAT
>JANNUY010000596.1:0-2160 GCA_031414155.1 Acidobacteriota bacterium | reverse complement strand
GCGGCGGCCAGCGTGTCGGCCAACACTTGCGCATTCTTTTTGACTTGCTGTTGGTAGGTTTTGAAATCGGCTTGCAGCGCTTCTTTGAACGCCACGGCTTTGGCCGCAATGATGTGAACGAGCGGGCCACCTTGAATGCCTGGGAATAGCGCGCGGTCTACGTCTTTGGCGAAGGGCTGCTTGCACATAATGATGCCTGCGCGCGGGCCACGCAGCGTCTTGTGCGTCGTCGTCGTGACGAAATCCATGTGCGGGAACGGCGAAGGATGTTCGCCCGTCGCCACCAACCCCGCGATGTGCGCGATGTCAGCCATACACAATGCGCCAACCGCTTTGGCAAGCGCCGCGATGCGCTCGAAATCAATCACACGCGAATAAGCCGATGCGCCACACAAAATCAGCTTCGGTTTGTGTTCGTGCGCGAGGCGTTCCATCACTTCGTAATCAATCGTTTCGTCTTCCGTTTTTACGCCGTAAGGCACGATCTTATAACTCTTCCCTGAAAAGTTGAGCGGATGCCCGTGCGTCAAATGTCCGCCGTGCGAAAGGTCGAAACCCATCACCGTGTCGCCGTAATTCAACACCGACAGATAGACAGCCATATTCGCCTGACTGCCCGAATGCGGTTGCACGTTGACGTGTTCGCAGCCGAACAATTGTTTGGCGCGCTCGATAGCGAGATTTTCGACTACGTCGCTAAACTCGCAGCCACCGTAATAACGCTTGCCCGGATAGCCTTCGGCGTATTTGTTGGTGAAAGTTGTTCCGGCGGCTTCGAGTACGGCTTCGGAAGTGAAATTTTCTGAAGCGATGAGTTCGAGTCCTTCGTGTTGGCGGCGCGTTTCGTTTTGGACGGCGGCGAACACTTCCGGGTCAGATGCGGCTAGGTTTTGGTAATAGTTCGTCATTTGGTTTTGATCTCAGATGTCATCGGAGGTAAGCGGTTTTTGTTTCTGGTGTCTTATGTGATTAACCCAGACCACTTCATCGTCAAGGATAGAAAAAATGATGCGGTATTGATCGAATAACAAGTGGCGCAGGCCCTTCGTTTTTGTCTCTTCCTTAATCAACGGGCAGCGCATAGGTAATGCTCCCAAACTCGCCAACGCTGCGGCGAAAGCATCTTGCCAACCATCTACTTTTTTGGGCGTCACTTTGGCCATTCGTCGAAGAATCGCACGAACGTCTTTTTGAGCGCGTTTTGAGATGATGACTTGAAAGCTCATGCGGCCTTTCGTTTGGCTTTGGCGGTTCCAAATTCCTGCTGTAATTCCGCTAGAAATTCCTTCGCGGGAATGCCACGCCCCGCTTTCATGTCTTCCAGCCCTTCGTTAATCGCAGCTACCGTTTCCACTTCTTCAAGCCTATCCAATAATTTTTGATAGCTACGGCTTTGCAACACCACCAGGTTTTCACTGCCTTCAATCGAAAACACGATCGGCATGCCATTCTTATTTCCATTGAGCTTTGCCTTTGCGAGCAGTGCTTCCAGGATTTGCGCTTCCGTCTGATTGAGTTGAACCGTATTCGTCATAACACCTCTCAAGACTCTAAGTGGGCAATTTTTTCGACGCGGCGCTGATGCCGTCCGCCTTCAAAATCAGTGGTTAAAAAAATGCGGATGATATTTTGAATGGTTTCCGGCGGCGTCGTGCGATGACCGACGGCGACGATGTTCGCGTCATTATGCGTACGCGCCAGCCGCGCAGTTTCTTCGTTCCAGGCCAGCGCCGCGCGGATGCCGTGGACTTTATTCGCCGCGATTTCCATGCCGATGCCCGAACCGCATACGAGAATGCCTTTGTCGTAATCGCCCGCCGCGACGGCCTGCGCCACCTTTTCGGCATAATCGGGATAGTCTACGGAATCAAGGCCGTGCGTGCCGAAATCGTCATAGGCCACGCCCAACGCTTCGAGCGTAGGCTTGATCGCTTCTTTGCCGTCAAATCCGGCGTGATCGCTTGCGAGCGCAACTTTTTTCATGCTTATGTCGATGAAGTTCAAAGGATTCGTTCTTGAGTGAAACCGAATGTTACCCCACGCCGCAAAAGCCTGACAACCACACGGAAAATGCGGATTGCGGATTGCGGATTGCGGAGTGCGGATTGCGAATCTATCATCACGCCGTTTTTCACAGATTCAGCAAACCGAATGACCAAG
>JANNUY010000595.1:0-9486 GCA_031414155.1 Acidobacteriota bacterium | reverse complement strand
CTTCAGGGTCATTTTCCATTTCTCTGAGAGAAATCGCGCTTCGATCCAGGCCGCGAACGTACCGATCTTGTTGCAGCCGTAGCCGATGTACATATAGCCGCGATTGTCGGCTCCCGGCATCGGGTCCCAACCGCGTACGGTCGGGCCGTCGCACTGACAACCCCACGTGGTGCCTTGATGATTCTGGATAATCCACGCGCCGTGCGGGCCTTTGGTGTCGTCCCAGCCAATCAGCAACACGTAATGATTGACCGAATCAGCCGTCGTCTCGGCGAACACCGGAGCCGGGTCTTTGGGAAAACGCAATTGCACCCCACCACCTTCCAGTTCACGTAATTCCGCATTCGTATTCGCGGGGAAATGCAACAGGACGTCGTTGGTCTCCGCCTCCACTTCGCAGACGACGCCGTTCTCTCTGAAAATGAACAAGACGATGTGATTTTCCCAAAGCTTAGCCTGTACGGTGAGGTCAGCGCCGATTGCGCGTGTGGGGATCGTCTTTATTGAACTGGTTTCAATGACAGGTTTGAACTCGGGCGCAAAGCTCAAGACCAAGTCCTTTTCAAAGAGTTGGTCTGCCTCAGGCAGCGTTGAATCTTTTAACGAAAGCGCACTCAAACTCACGGTCAACAAAACGTAGCCTTCGGCAGAGGTAAGCTTTCTCGCGCCGGAGCGAAACCGCAGACTCATCTTGGGCGGAGCCGGTTCAACCTTGGTCGCGCGCCCGTAATTCTTGAAGGCTTCGTCGCGGGCGACCATCACGGCCAGCGGCCCGTGTTCGAGCAAGGCGCGTTTCATCGCTTCGACTGAGGGCGGTTCGGCCAGATCATCCACCTTCACATCGCCGACATAATTCCACGCAATGGCTTTGACGAATTTCGGTTTTTCCTTTGGCGGTGGCGGAGGCGGCGGCGGGGCGGGCTTGGAGGGATCACGTATGATCACTCCCACCGCTGCCAAATCATCAAGCAGGGAGATTTCGTTTAACGGAATGCCTTCGTTGAAATAAAAGTTGAAGGCGTTTTCGTGGCGTCCGCCGCTGGCTTCCTGATCGTAAAAGGGCGGCACGCGGTCGAGCGTACTCTTCACCTGTAGGTTGAGGACCTCGACTTTGAAGCTGTTTTCGCCTTGCTTCATCGTAGAGAAATTGGCGCGCTGCCGCCGCAAGCTGGCTTCAAAGGCCGCCGAAGCCGTCTCTGCCCAGCACGTATTGTTCGCCTGCTGCGCCACTTCCGGCACGATTTGCAGAGCGCGCCAGTCGAAGCGTTTGAGCAACGGCACCAGTTCCGCCGCCGATTTATTTTTCAACGCCTCCGCATCCACGCCAAGCGTAGCGCGCGTGATGCGACTGAGAATGAATTCCTCCACCGAGCGAGAGCGCAGCACTTCGCCCGGTTGCAAACTGGCTTGGGTTTTGATTTCTAAGTCCTGCCGGTAATCCGCCAGCAGCTTCATCATCATTTCGCGGTTGACGGCAATCGCCTGCTGCTTGTCTTTCACCGGCTCCATGATGCCGGCCAGCAGGTCTAGGTTCGAGGCGCGCCGCGCCGTCGTTGCCGGTGATTTCGTCTTGGTGGAATTTTTCGTAGGCATAAAGACTCCAACGATAAAGCGTGTCAGCCACGCCGATGCTTAATCAGAACAACCCACATTGGTACGGAAGAAATTGGACAGGATGTACGGGATTGTCAGGATGGACGGGATTCAGCAAGAGACACAGGCAGACCAACGTTCCTGCATCCTGTCCATCCTGAACATCCCGTGCATCCTGTCCAATTCTCTGGTGCTTCAGTCGAAGCGCGGCCTCATCATTTGGTTGACCCAGCCTTGCGCGAGGAGTTGCGCCTCGACCCAGGCGGCGAACAGGCCGATCTTGTTGCAGCCATAGCCGATGTACATATAGCCACGACTCTCGGCCAATCCTTGCGGAAACCAGCCGCGCTCGGTCGGGCCATTGCATTGATAGCCCCACGCCGTGCCTTGATGGTTCTGGATAATCCATGCGCCGTGCTCACCCTTGGTGTCGTCCCAGCCGATCAGCAAGACGTAATGGTTTTCCGATTCTGAAGTCGTCTCGTCGAACACCGGCGCGGCATCTTTGGGAAAGCGCATCTGCCAGCCGCCGCCTGCCAACTCGCTGAATTCCATATTCGTGTTCGCAGGGAAATGCAGCAGGACATCGTTCGTCGCCACGTCTCTTGCGCAGACGACGTGGTTGAGGGAGGGAATGCGCACCGTCAAAATCGCAGGGTGAACTCGCTCGGCAAAGACGGCCTGGTCTGCGCCAACCGGTCGCAGCGGAATCGTCGGGCGCTGGGTTTCAAGCACCGGCTTGAATTCCGCGCTGAAATTCAAGACCAGGTCTTGCTCGAAAAGTTCATTGCCGACAGGGATGAGCGAATCGCGTTGCAACCGGGTCACGGGGTCAATGGACAGCGTCGTATCGCCGTCGGTCGTCACCTGGAAAAAGGTATCGGCGCGAAACCGCAAACTTACGTTGGCCGGAGCCTGCTGTTCGGCCACCGGGCGTCCGTAATTTTTGAAAGCTTCGTCGCGGGCGACCATCACGGCCAGCGGCCCGTGTTCGAGCAAGGCGCGTTTCATCGCCTCGACCGATGGCGGCTGGTTCAAGTCGTCCACGTTGACGTCAGCGACGTAATTCCAAGCAATGGCCTTAGTGGTGCGCGGCTTGGTCTTTCGTTTCTTTTTCTTCGGTTTGGAACCGGCGGCACGCGCGAGTCTCACCCGCAATCCATCCGGGAAGATTTGAATTTCTTTCAACGGAATGCCTTCGTTGAAATAAAAGTCGAAGGCGGTTTCGTGCCGTCCGCCGCTGGCTTCCGGGTCGCGGAAAGGCGGCACGCGGTCGAGCGTACTGCCCACGTTGAGCAAAAAGACCTCGACGGTGAACTTCGCCTCGCCCTGCTTCATGGTGGAGAAGTTGGCGCGCTGCCGCCGCAAGCTGGCCTCAAAGGCTGCCGAAGCCGTCTCTGCCCAGCACGTATTGCCTGCCTGCTCCGCTACTTCGGGTACGATCTGCAACGAACGCCAATCAAAGCGTGTGAGCAGCGGAGTCAGTTCGCCCACCGGCTGGTTCAACACCGCCGGGTCGGTGTCAGGCGCGACGCGCTTGAGGTAGCTATGGATGAACTCTTCGACCGAACGAAACCTCATGATTTCACCAGCGTGTAAGTTGGCCTGGCACTTGGTTGCGAGTTTATTACGGTAGCGCGTCAGCCGCCGCAGCATGGCTTCGCGGTTGACGGCAATCGCTTGCTGCCGATTTCTCACGCTCTCACCAATGCCGAGCAGCAAGTCTCTATTCACGTCACGACGTGCGGCCAACACTGCCGCCGTCAATCGCGGCGCGTCAGCGGCTGACGTTGCGGGCAGGGGATTTTCAGCAGGCATAAAAACTCCGAAGAGAAAGCGTGTCAGTAGCCTGATTCGTAAGGTCGAACACAGGTGCGACTCTTATGAAAAGCTACCGACACGCCACGCTCGCTTAGCCAATCTCAGTGCAAGTAGCGTTCTTACTTATACAACCGCCATTGCATTCTTTTTGAGACTCGTCATCACAACCACCTGGACGAACGGGTTCAAAATTTTTCACGTCCAGCGCTTTGATGCAGGCGCGATGCGAAATGCTCTTAATGGCTTTCAGCACTTTCAGGTAATTCGCTGCCCCCGAGATGCCACCGGTTACAGTCACCACGCCCCCAACGCAATCAAACGTAAAACCCAGTTTTTTCCGGGTCGTCGCATTCGGAAATGCACTACGCAAGCTAGCGATGATCTCTTGCTTGAGGGCTGCATCCGTCGTGGCCGCGCAATCAGCTTGCACGGCCACGGGGTTCCGCGTCAGGGCAATGACAGGTTGTGGCTTGGCAAAATAACTAGAGGCAAAAAACAACAACGCGCTGGCAGTCAGCACAACCGCAAATCCAGTGCTTTTGGTAAAGAATCTATTCGGCATGTGAAATCTCCTTGGGGAAAAGGGCGGCGACACATCGAATCTGTCGCCGAGTTAGGTCGGTTTGCAAAACGATATACGGTGTCAATAGCTCGCGCGTAAGCAAGGGCTGCCTCGGTAACGCGTTCGTTGAGGCTGGTGGGCACGTTGCCGAGGCAGCCTTTGCTTACGCGCGGGCTACTGACACGAACCACTTTCCCGTAAATCTAACTGCCACCCGATCTAGTGGATACCCATGACTAATGGTTTTGAAAAATAGATTTAACAAGACGCCTTGCCAGGGGGTAGGGCAGGTTAATAACCTGTTCTACAGGCTTCGGTTAAATTTATTCTTCAAAGACCATCAGTCATGGCTTAGAGCGTTTTTCATGCACACGTGAAACCCGCTGAAACAGGTGCTCAAATGAAATAGCGCCGACGGCAATGAAAACCCGCCATCGGCAGAAAAAATATTTAGCGAAAAAGAAAATACGCTTTGCCTATCGAAAATTGGTAATCATCATCAACTGATTAAAGCGTGATTGCCTGCCGTAATAAATCGCGCGTCCATCGGGTGCCCAGGCGAGACTGGAAAAATAAAGTCGGGGATCGTTATTGCTCGTGATTCGTTTGGCCGGGCCGCCTTTGCCCGGCATGACCCCTAGCATGATCCAAAGATTGTCCCTGCCGTCCTGATGCGCCACATAAGCCAGCTTGTTCCCGTCTTTTGAAAAACGAAGGTTGTATAAATACGTGACAGGCAAGGTGGCAATTTTCTTCGATATTCCGGTCGCGGTCGCCACGCTGATCAAATTGATGTCGGCGGGTTGCGGGCTACCGATGTTTTTCGGTATAGCGGCCAGCCATAATGCTTCACTGTTCGGCGACCAACTCAGCAGCCTGAAATAGTCATTGGATTGAAAAATCTGTTTCGCGTTTTTAGTGCGAGGGTCAATCACCCACAGGCTGTGGTTGATCTGCGGCGGTGGCAGGGCTTTGTTACGGTTGAGGGTATAAGCGATTTGCTGGCTGTCAGGCGACCAAAGCGGACAATTGACCGAAAGCTCCGCGTCTTGGTTGCTCGTTAACTGAGTGTCGCTTGTACCGTTTGCCTCAATCCGCCAAAGATTTGAAAACCCTCCGCGCATCGCCCCATACGTCAATTGGGAGCTATCAGGTGACCACGTAAAAAGGCTTGCTTGATAGTAGTTATAAGGCAAGATTGTGAATTCTGGCGGAGCTGAATCCATCTTTACCAATTCGTGGGCAGTTCCACTAAGCCATTCGCTTATCCGTAAATCAGGTTGATCGCGTGTCATGTGAACAAACGCTATCCGCTGACCATCGGGCGACCATTGCGGCCACGCGCCGTCCGGGGCAATCAGCACGGGTTTAGCGTTGGCCTCAAAAGATTTCACCCACAGCGAACTGTGCAACAACTTGTTGCCCTGGCTCAGGTTTTTGACCGCTTGATAAGCGAGCGTTTTGCCGTCAGGAGCGACATCGGGCCAAAGCTCCTCACTAATGTCTGCGGCCACGGGAAATTCCTCGACGCTTTCGCCCCCTGCCACTTTAACGCCCCACACGTCTGATTCTTCGCGCGCAGAAGTGTAAAGAATCTTTGAACCACTGGTTGCCGGGTCAGGAACGAGGTCGAGCAAGATTTTGTCTTGTTCGCCAATGGTGAGTTGCGCGGGTTGTCGGCCTTGCGTGTCAGCAGCAAAAAGCTGGTAAGCGTCGTCCACCTTGGCGCTGAAAAGAATGCGCTGACCGTCAGGATGCCAGACCGTATAACGCAGCGAATCGCGCGATTGAAAAATCTGTTTCGCTGCGCCGCCAGACAAATCTTTTACCCATATTTTTTGGAATCCATCTGCGCCGGAAGTCACATAAACCACCTGCTGTTCGTTGGGTGAAAGAGACAACGTGCGCGCGGTTATTTGGCCTTCGAGTTGGGTCACTTGCTGGGTTTGGCCTGTTGCCAGCTTGAGCGCGAACAGGTTGTCCTTCGCTTCGTAATAAATCGTCCCGCCGTCTTTCGACCAGGTTTTCAAACGCATGCCGCCTTCGGTGCGGTCAAAGGCTTTGATCAAAGTCGGCGTACCGCCGAAAGGAGCCTTGCGCCAGATACCGATTTGATTGCCGCGACGCGAGAAGAAAGCGATTTCTTCGTCATTCGGCGACCAGATCGGATTGGTGTTATTGAATTCGTCGTTGGTGCTGGGCTGTGGGTCGCCAGCCGTCATCGCCTGTTTGATGAGGATGTTATTGCCGCCGCTCTGCCCGACATTCTGCATAGACGTGAAGGCTACCCATTTGCCGTCGTGCGAGAATGAGCCATTCGTGAGGCCTTCGCCGGGCACACTCGACCACGACACGACATCAACGGATCTCAACAAACCCGGCGGCGGCGCTTCAACCGAACCGGTTCCGCGCGCTTTCGCCCACCAGAGCATCCCGCCCAAAAACATCAAAGCAGGCAAAGCCCACCACACACGTCGCTGGCTGAAAGCTGCCCACGATGAGGCAGCGGCGACAGGCACAGTTTGTCCGCCGGAGTGGTGCGCATGCGATTGCCCTGAACGCAGCATTCGCGCGCTCAGTTCGGCGTCTTGTTTCAAGGTACGCAAATCAATCTGCAAGTCGGCTACGTTTTGGTAACGGTCGCGGCTGTCTTTGGCGAGGGCTTTGCGCAAGATGCGTTCGAGTTCCGCCGGAACATCGGGCAGATAGTTGCTCAATGGCGCAGGCTCTTTGTGCAGTATGGCGGCAATCACATCGGCGGTGGATTCGCCTTCAAACAAAGGCTGGCGCGTGAGCAATTCATAAAGGACTACGCCGAGGCTGAAGATGTCGGTGCGTCCGTCGAGCGCCCGTCCGCGCGCCTGTTCGGGCGACATATAACGCAACGTACCCAGAATCGTCCCCGGCGTCGTGCGCATTTCAGCGGGCGTCGTTTGCGCTCCAGTATCAACTTGATCAGCGGCTTGATTCGCGCCGGAATTATGAGTCGTAGTCAGTTTCGCCAAACCGAAATCCAGTACTTTGACTAATCCATCAGGGCGCAGCATCAGGTTTTCAGGCTTGATGTCACGGTGGACAATGCCCGCCTGATGTGCGGCGTCGAGCGCCGAAGCGATCTGGATGCCGAGTTCGAGCGTCTGGTTCAGGCGCTCGTCTTCGTCGGGTTGCCACGCACGCAATGTGACGCCTTCGATGTATTCAGTGGCGATGAAATGCGTATCAAGGCCATTAGCAGTCACGACACCGATTTCATAAATCGTAATGATGTTCGGATGATTGAGCGCCGAGGCAGCTTTGGCTTCGCGGATGAAACGCTGCAAACGTTCGGGGTCTTGCGTGAAATTAGCTGGCAACAGCTTGAGCGCAACGCGGCGTTCGAGGCTGGTGTCACGCGCCAGAAAAACTTCGCCCATGCCGCCCGCGCCGATGCGCGAAAGAACCTGATAGTGGCTGAGTCGCTGGCCCACGGCGGCGCTCAACGGGCGCGTAGCCTTTTCACCTGCCGCCAAACTATGTGCCACCAAATGCAGCGCCTGTGTCGTCAGAAAACCGCTCGCTTCGTCATTGGCATCGAGCAAGGCGGCGATTTCGCGCTGCAATTCCGCGTCGCCCGCGCAAGCCTCCGCCAACCACGCGAGACGTTCATGCGCAGGGCGTTCCAGTGCTTCGTAATAAAGCGGTTCTATGCGTTGCCAGCGTTCAGGTGACATACGGGGAAACAAATCGGTTATGGAGTGAATTCTGCGTGCGCGGTTTCAAGTTGTCTGGCACCTGCTCCGATTTCGTTTTCCTTGAAGTGATGGGCACGGTTGGAATCTGCGCGAGAATCTAGCACAGCGTTTCTAATCCGGCTATGCGCTGCGGCCTTCCGAAAAAATACTTCAATTCTCTTTGGCGGGTTTGGCGGAACGTCGGCGCATGACAGGGTGAGGACGACAGATAGCCCGCACGAGCGTGAGAGGCGCTGCCGGTCATCCTCAGAGAACGACCGAAAATAAGGAGAGACGTTATGAAAAAGACTACTTTGAACCTGATGCTCACATTGACCTGTATCGCCGCTTTGACCGCACTCGCGCTCGCCGCTGTACCGGCCACTATCATGACCGTGAAGATCCCGTTTGCCTTCCACGTCGGCAGCAATACGTTTCCGGCAGGCACTTATGTCGTCAGCCGCGCTGCTTCGCCCGGCGCAGTGATTTTGCGCAACGAACAGGACACGACCAAGAACGTAGCGACCCTTACGCATCCGAATGCTTCGCGCACCGAAAATGAGAAAGCGATGCTCCAGTTCCATCGCTATGGCGATCAATATTTTCTGGCGAAAGTCATGCCGTTCGGCTCCGCAACCAATCTCGAATTGCAAAAATCACGCAAAGAACGCACAGCAGCGGAAGGCGCAAAGAATCTGGCGGGCACATCTGTCAAACCTGAAATCGTTTCTATTGCCGGGCAATAAACCAATGACGACTTCTTCCTGCTGGCCGCCGCCGTAACGACTCAGTCTGTTGCGACGACGGTCAGCAATGATATTAACCTTACTATTCTGGAGCTTCTCCCATGACCACACAGACGATTGCGCTTTATGGCGGCAACCTGTTCGGCAGCAACGACCATGATTTGAATCAACGACAGCTTGGCAAAATCGTGAATTCGGGCTTCACGAAAGTCATCTTGTTCACCTTGCACGTCAAGAGCAACGGCGACCTGACCTATAACGATTCGCCCATCGTGCAAAACGGTACGTTCAGCCCTGCTTACACCTATCTGGCGGCACTGTTGCAGCAATTGAAAACCGGCGGAACCGTCAAGCAAGTCGTCTTCGCCATCGGCAGCGCGGGCGATAATTTCGCAACGGTACAACAACTTTTCAGCACGCCCGCCGGAACTGCTACGCTGCGGCAGAACTTCAACGTGTTGATTCAAGCGTTACCGATTGACGGATTCGATTTCGACCCCGAACCCATCACTGACGACATCACGGGGACGGTAGCGCAACTGACGTTGTTGTTGAATTCGATCAACGGCATGTCTATCACGTGGTGTCCGTTCAGCAGCGCCGACCTTTGGATTCAAACGCTGGCGCAGGTTTATCAGCAAAATAACCAACAGCAAGCCGTCAGCGGATTCAACCTGCAATGCTATGCCGGGGGCGCAGGCAATGATCCGGTTGACTGGATCAATCAAATCAAAAACAGTTCGTCGCCGCTGGGCATCAACGATGCCGCAGCGTTTCTCGTGCCCGGTTTCTGGAGCCTGAATGTCATCACCAAATGTCAGCCGAATGACGGTATGGGCGTGAAATGTCCGTGCAATTTGCAGGCTACTTTTGCCGGTCTCAAGCAACGCGCGCCCGGCCTCACCAGCGGATTCATCTGGCAGGCCGCACAGATTTTCACCTGCGAAAATTCCAGCAACTGCGATGGCGAAGCGATTACGCCGACCAGTTACGCGCAGGCGATTATCAGCGGCTTAGGCAACTAAAACGGGTTTGCGCGGAGTAGGGCGGGTTA